>NZ_CAXTGZ010000305.1:0-6998 GCF_964243625.1 uncultured Caballeronia sp. | reverse complement strand
CGTGCGCTGCGTGCGCTCCGGCAGCGTGCGCGAGCAGGACTACGCGATCATCGAACAATCGAACGGCATGAAACTGCGCATAGTCGATGACGGCGCCGGCGCGTGGCGCACCGAGCCGAATCCGGACTACAAGGAACGCACGCCGGAAGAAATCGAAGCGCTGCTGGCGCGCGGTGCGCTGGCAACCGAAGGAGCGATGCGATGAGCGCTTCCAATCAGTACCGGGCCGCCACGCGTCCGACGTTTTATTTCATCGGCGTGACGACTGCGCAGAGTTCCATCATGCGTGTGTTCCCGCAGTGGGCGAAGCATCTCGGCCTTGGTGATGTAGAGATCAAGGGCATCGATTTTCCGCCGCATGCGGCGCCCGAGGCGTATCGTGAGGCGGTCGAGTTTTTGAAGCGCGATCCGTTGTCGGTCGGCGCGCTCGTCACCACGCACAAGATCGACCTGTACGCCGCGTGCAAGGATCTTTTCGATGTGATCGATCCGACCGCCGAGGTCATGGGCGAGACCAGTTGCCTCTCGAAGCAGGATGGAAAATTCATCTGTCACGCGAAGGATCCCATTACATCGGGGTTATCGCTGGATGGATTCTTGCCGGCCAATCACTTTGCCGATACCGGCGCGGAAGTATTTTCGATGGGTGCGGGCGGTTCGACCATCGCACTGACCTGGCACCTGATGCAGAAGGAACGCGGCGCGAACCGGCCGTCAAAGGTGATCGTATCGAACCGGTCGGCGGGACGGCTCGAGGAAATCGAACGCATTCATCGCGAACTCGAATTCGATGTACCGTGCGAATATGTCGTCGCACCGAAGCCCGAGGACAACGACGCCGTGCTTGCTCGTCTATCGCCGGGTGCGCTCGTGATCAATGCGACGGGGTTGGGCAAGGACGCGCCGGGTTCGCCGTTGAGCAACGCGGCGGCGTTCCCGGAACGCGCGGTTGTGTGGGACCTGAACTATCGCGGCGACCTGATTTTTCTCGATCAGGCGCGCGCGCAGGAAAGCACGCGCACACTGCAGATCGAAGACGGCTGGACTTACTTCATCTACGGATGGACGCGCGTGATCGCCGAAGTCTTTCACGTCGACATTCCGGTGAGCGGTCCCGGCTTCGATGAAATCAGCCGCATTGCGGCACAAGCGGGCAAACCCGCGCCAACAAGAACAGCTTAAGGAAGACGCCAAGCATGTATCTCGACAAGTTCAAGCTCGACAAGAAGATTGCCGTAGTCACCGGGGCGGCCCGCGGTATCGGTTTCGCCACGGCCGAGGCGTTGGCTGAAGCCGGCGCGCTCGTGGTGCTCACGGATATGAATGCGGAACTGCTCGACAAGGCCGCGTCGGATTTGTCGGCGAAGGGACATCGCGTCGAAACCGAATTGCTCGATGTCACCGATTCGACCGCGGCACAACGCGTGAACGACGCGGTCGTCGCGCGGCACGGACGCGTGGATGTACTCGTGAACAACGCGGGGATCGCGATCTCGAACCATCCCGCCGAGACCATGACGGACGAGATCTGGAACAAGGTGATCGATGTCAATCTCAACGGCGTATTCTGGGCTTGCCGTGCGTTCGGAAAAGGCATGCTGGAGAGTGGCGCCGGCAGTATCGTGAACGTGGGGTCGATGTCGGGGTTCATTGTGAATCGGCCGCAGGAGCAGGCGAACTACAACGCGTCGAAAGCGGGCGTGCATCACCTGACGAAGTCGCTCGCGGCCGAATGGGGCGCGCGTGGCGTGCGTGTGAATGCGGTGGCGCCGACGTATATCGATACCGAGATGAACACCTATGTGTATCAGAACAAGGAGATGTTCGACAAGTGGGTCGGCGGCACGCCGATGAACCGCCTCGGACGCATGGATGAAGTGGCGTCGGTGATCCTGTTCCTCGCAAGCGATGCATCGAGCCTCATGACAGGATCGATCGTTCTCGCCGACGGCGGTTATGTCTGCTGGTGATGTCTCGCTGCTGACCGAGACGTTCGCGACGTCGTTGCGTGACCGCCTGGCCGATCCCGATGCGGCACCTCCTGAAGGCGAGGCCGTGCTGTACTGGCTCGGGCAGGCGGGATTTGTGATCGAGTCCGGCGGTTACAGGATGCTGATCGATCCGTACCTCTCCGACTCGCTCGCGGAGAAATACAAGGGCACGAAGTTTCCGCATGCGCGCATGATGGCCGCGCCTGTGCTGCCCGGTGAACTGGATCGGCTGGACCTTGTGTTGTGCACGCATCGGCACACGGACCACATGGACCCGGGGACCTTGCAGCCGCTTGCGCGGCGATTCCCAAATCTCAGGTTCGTGGTTCCTGCTGCGGTCACTGAAGAAGCCATCACGCGATGCGGTGTTGGTATCGAACGGCTGATTCCGGTCAACGCGGGCGAACGCATCGAGGTCCTTGCAGGTTGCTTCGTGTCGCCGGTTCCCTCGGCACACGAGTCACTCGACAGGGATGCCGGAGGGCGTTATCCGTGGCTGGGTTATGTGATCGATGCCGGCCCGATTCGTTTGTATCATTCGGGCGATTGCGTTCCCTACGCGGGACTTGCTGAAACCTTGGCAAGGTTCAAGCCGCACGTGGCGCTGCTGCCCGTCAATGGCCGCGACGCCGAGCGCAGCGGTAACGGCGTGCCCGGGAACTTCACGCTCGATGAAGCCGTCGCGCTTGCGAAGCAAAGCGGTGCTCGCGCATTGATCGCACATCATTACGGCTTGTTCGACTTCAACACCATCCCGGCCGATGTAATCAATGCGCGCATGCGCCTCGAAGCATCCCACGACTTCACTCTGTTCCGCGCGCAAACCGGATGCGCGTGGCGCTGCGGCATGCTTCAGTCAAGGCACGCAGGGTCCTGAATCGCCGCGACCAACAAATCCAGGAATGCGCCCACCGCTTTAGGCAAAGTGCGTCCGGCCATGGTCTGCACTTGCAGCGTACGCTGATGCAACTCGGGGTTGCTGATCGGAATGGCCGCCATCCTGTCGGGCTTCAGCCGGCTGCGAACCGTCAGGTAACCCACGAATGTCACCGCTTTCGTCTGCTGCACGAAACTCTGCAGCGCACCGCCGTAGTTGCTCACGAATACCGGCTCGAAGTTCAAACCTTCCAGGCTGCAGGAGATATCGAATAGCTGACGCACGGTCACGCCTTCGCCATAGATCGCGAGCGGCCACGGTGTGAGGTCTGCCAGCGACACCGACTCTTTTTTCGCCAGCGGATGATCCTGCGTGACCAATGCAAATATCGGCGCGCGCTGGGCGTAATGCACGTTCACGTCTTTCTCGGGTGCGACGCTGAAACACACGGCAATGTCGGCGGTGCCATCGCGTACACGTTGGGTCGCTTCAGTAGGCGCCGCGACATCGAGCTGAAAATGCGCGGCCGGCCAGCTCTTCAGGAAATGTGCGAAGACTTGCGGCAGGAAATCGCGCGCCACGCCCTCCGAACTTGCCACGCGAATCGTCGCGCGGCTTTCCGTAGTCAGGCCGCGGATCTCCTCGGTGACACGTTCCTGTTCCATGAGGCTTCTGTGAGCGTGCGCCGCAAGCAAACGACCGGCTTCGCTCAGCACCATGCCTCGCGGCCGGCGCTCGAACAGCGGCACGCCCATTTCGTCCTCGAGCTTGGCAATCTGCCTGCTGATTGCCGATACCGCCACGAACAGGCGCTCTGACGCCTTGCTCAGCGAGCCGCTTCGTGCGACTTCCAGAAAGTACCGCAGCGCGGTGGTTTGCATGATGCATCTCTAGTAAAGACAAATCGATAGCCCGGGCGCTTTGCCGTTTCGGCAACGCAAACTCCCAAATATTGTCATTGTCCATAAATATCGGCGGTATCAAGATCGCGTCATCGATTTTTTCTACCTGAAGAAGAACCGGCGTGCCTGGGCTGCTTAGGGCGCGTTTTACTGGAGAAAGAAGTGACACGCGAGTCCGCTATCCAAGCCGCTGCCGATCTGTACGATTCCGGCGCCTTTCTCGAAGACCTGCGTCGCCGGGTTGCCTTTCGCACGGAGAGTCAGGAGTCAGAAAGCGGTCCGGTTCTGAGCGCTTACTTGGTCGACGAAATCGCGCCGGTTCTGGCCGGAATGGGATTCACGTTCCGGCTGGTCGATAACCCGGCGCCCGGCGCGGGACCGTTCCTGGTTGCGCATCGCAAGGAAAGCGACGGGCTGCCTACCGTGCTGACCTACGGCCACGGCGATGTCGTCCGCGGATATGACGCGCAGTGGCGCGAGGGCTTGTCGCCGTGGCAAGTCACCGTCGTCGGTGATCACTGGTATGGTCGCGGCACCGCCGACAACAAGGGCCAGCACAGCATCAACCTTGCAGCGCTCAAAGCCGTGCTCGATGCACGCGATGGACGGCTCGGCTTCAACCTCAAGCTGCTATTCGAAACTGGCGAGGAAGTCGGCTCTCCGGGTCTGCACGCTGTCTGCGAGACCTTGCGCGACGAACTGAAAGCCGATGTCCTGATCGCCTCCGACGGTCCGCGCCTGGGCGCATCGAGTCCCACGATCTTTCTTGGCTCGCGCGGTCTCGTGAACTTCAAGCTCACCGTGGACCTGCGCGAAGGCGGCCATCATTCCGGCAACTGGGGTGGCTTGCTGCGCAATCCGGGCGTGGTGCTGGCGAACGCAATTGCATCGATGGTCGATCAAAACGGCCGCATTCTGGTTGAAGGCTTGCGTCCTCCCGAAGTCCCGCAAGCGGTGCGTCGTGCTTTGGAGGGCATCGTTGTAGGCGGGAACCCCGGCGAGCCGGAAGTCGATACCGACTACGGCGAACCGGGCCTCACGCCATCCGAACGCGTGTTTGGCTGGAACAATCTCGAAGTGCTGGCGTTTCGCACCGGCAACCCCGAGAAGCCCGTCAACGCAATCCCGCCGCACGCCTTCGCGTTCATGCAGATCCGCTTCGTGGTTGGTACGAACTGGGAGGATCTCGAACATATCGTGCGCCGTCATCTGGACGAACGCGGGTTCGGCATGGTTCATATCGATGTGGATCGCGGCGCGCCTGCAACGCGCGTGGACCCGGACAACGCATGGGTCCAATGGGGGCTCAAGTCCCTCGAAGAGACCACCGGCAAGAAGCCCGTCCTCTTGCCGAACCTCGGCGGCACGCTGCCCAACGATGTCTTTGCAGAGGTCATCGGCATGCCGACGCTCTGGGTGCCGCATTCGTACCCCGGATGCTCGCAGCACGCGCCCGACGAGCACATGCTCGGACCGGTCGTGCGCGAGGGTCTCGGCATCATGGCGGGGCTTTTCTGGGACCTGGGCGAGCGAGATGTTCCGCACGCGGCCATCATGAACCAGGCGGGGAACACGCGATGAGCACCGACACGGCCGCGACCGTCATACCGGGCAGGAAACCACAGGCGAGCATCTACAAGCTGATCGCCGCGACATCGATAGGCAATGCGCTCGAGTTCTACGACCTCGTGGTCTATGGCTACTTCGCGTCGACGCTTTCAAAGCTGTTCTTCCCGACCACCGATAAAACCGTCTCGCTGCTCCTCACGCTCGGCACCTTCGCGCTCTCGTATCTCGCGCGGCCGGTCGGGGCCTTCGTGCTGGGTTCATACAGCGACCGCAAGGGCCGCAAGGCGTCGCTGACCTTGTCCATCGCGATGATGACACTCGGCACCGGCATGGTCGCGCTGATGCCGAGTTATGCGGCGATCGGCGTGCTGGCGCCCATCGGCATCTTTGCGTCGCGGTTGTTGCAAGGCTTTTCGGCGGGTGGCGAGTTCGGCAGCTCGACCGCGTTCCTGACCGAGCATGCACCCGCGCGCAGCGGCTTCATGGCGAGCTGGCAGTTCGCAAGCCAGGGCGCGAGCGTGCTGGTTGCATCGGCGTTTGGCGCAGTGTTGACGAGCACGCTGACGCCCGCGCAACTCGAAGGCTGGGGCTGGCGGATTCCTTTTCTCTTCGGTTTGCTGATCGGCCCGGTGGGTATGTATATCCGCCGCCATGTCGATGAGACACCCGAGTTCGAGCGCGCTGAAACGGCCGAATCGCCGATACGCGAAGTCCTCGCGACGCAGAAAGAGCGGCTGCTGGTGTCCATCGGATCACTGGTGTTGACGACGACCGCCAACTACATGCTGCTGTATATGCCGACGTATGCATCGCGCCAGCTCGGGCTCTCGCCGTCTTCCGGTTTTATCGCGACGCTGGCGGCCGGTTTTATCGTGATGGTGCTCACGCCGATTGTGGGTCACTGGTCCGATAAAGTCGGCCGCACCCGGATCATGCTGGGCGCCGGCTCGATATTCTTCGTCACCATCTATCCGGCGTTCATGTTCATGAATGCGCATCCCTCCATGCTGACGCTGCTTGCTGCCGTCATGTGGGTCGCGGTGCTGAAGGCCATCTACTTCGCGCCGATTCCCGCCTTGATGTCCGACCTGTTTCCGACTCGTACTCGGACCACGGGGATGGCGGTCGGCTACAACGTCGGCACGACCGTCTTCGGTGGTTTCACGCCGCTTGCGGTGGCTTCGCTGATCGCGCTGACGGGCAACAATCTGGCGCCGGGTTTCTATCTGATGATCGCCGCCATCATCAGTCTTTTCACTCTGGTATGGGCGCGCAGGCGCCTGAAAATACACTGATTCAGTTCGACGAACACCTTGGAATCAAACGATATGCAAAACGATTTATCGCAGGCCATGAAGGACGCCATCCGGTTTTCAACCGACCACGAAACTGTCTGGGATCGCAGCGTGAAGGGCGCGTGGGGCGTGCATCCGAACGACCCCCCGCCCTGGAACAAGCTGCTTGGGCCGGTGCATGATCGCGGGCCGGTGTCGGGTGCGATATCCGTCGATGGCCGCGTGCTCACTACGTGGGGCGAACCGGATCGTGCGGACCTGACGTTCAGTATCGCAAAGACGTACCTCGCGTTGCTGGCGGGTGTGGCGCACGATCGCGGCCTGTTGCCCGATGTGAACGAACCGGTCCATGTGCGCGTGCCGG
>NZ_CAXTGZ010000304.1:0-7038 GCF_964243625.1 uncultured Caballeronia sp. | reverse complement strand
ATCGGCTTTCTCGGCGCGGGCTCCATTCTGTTGCGCGGCGAGATCATCCGCGGCCTCACGACGGCGGCGAGCCTGTGGTCGGTCGCCGCGATCGGACTCGCCGTGGGCGGCGGACTCTACACGGCATCGATCGCTGCTACCATCATCATCCTGATCATTCTTGCGGGTATCAAGCCGCTGGAACGGCGGTTCATATCGG
Source organism: uncultured Caballeronia sp. (assembly GCF_964243625.1). Lineage (NCBI taxonomy): Bacteria > Pseudomonadati > Pseudomonadota > Betaproteobacteria > Burkholderiales > Burkholderiaceae > Caballeronia > uncultured Caballeronia sp. The sequence goes on along the minus strand of NZ_CAXTGZ010000304.1, from coordinate 6,839 downwards.
TGAAACAGCGCCGTCAGTTGACCTTGCTCGTGGAGCGCGGCACGTTGAATTTCCACGCGCTGCATGAGGCGCTTGGTGCGGGAAGCGTGCGGGTGAAGCAGTTTGTCGTACAGCAAAGCGATGATTCCGCCGACCTGGATGAAGTGCAGATTTCGCTGTCGCGGGTGTCGGCGACGGAATATCAGGCGATTTGCGCAAGGTTGCGCGCGCTGGATACCGTGCGTGAATTCAAGGAAGAAGGCGCACTGTAGCGATGTGGTTGCCGAAATTATCGGCAGCGACGTGCGACAATGCGCGCTCAAAAAATCCCGCAGACGTTTGGCGCCGGGCCGCTTTATAAGTGGTGGTGGTCGCTCGCAAGCTTCGCTTTCCGCGTTGTTCTTCATCATCGACTTATGCCCGATTCCGCTGTAGATCCCGCTCGTCCAGATGTTTCTCCTGCCTCGGCTGATGACCCTGCCAATATGGCTGCCCACGCGCCCGCTCCGATAGACGCCGCCGCCAGACTTGCTCGTGCCGCGCGGCCAGTGCAGCGTGGCGCTGTGATGAGCCGCGCGCCGTACGGAGCGCCGACGCTCGATCTGTTCGCCGAGGATACCGAGCGCGCCACGCTCCAGGCGTTGAACACGGACATCCGGCAGTGCACGCTGCCGGGCTTCGAATTGCCGGACGTGTTCATGGCGGCGGTGGAGGCTGTCTCGTCGATGGAAGACGCGCAAGAGCACTTGGCATCGATACGCGCGACGCGGCACGAAGCAAGAGAGGACGATACTGCCGGTTGTAGTCAACCCGAAGCCCCCGCCAACGGCGAATTGCCGCTGGCGTCAGCCGATCACTCGAACACGGAACCGCACACCGGCTCCCGAAAAAGCTCACCGCGGGTCGACTAGGACTCGGGCCGCCACTCTCGCGGCTCACACTTTCCTGCGTTGATTCCATCCGTGTAGGAAACCTAGCCGCAACAATCCGGTAACCCTTACTGTTTTTGCGGTCTTGATACTGCTCTGTCGTTGCTAAAACGCATTGATGTAGAAAAACTACGAAGAAAATGTTGCGTTGCGCTAGGAATCTGTCAGTGAAAACCCTATAATCATGCCTAAGGGATAACCCTGAACCAACCAACCGGAGTTTGACATGAGCTACCTCTTCGCACTGCTGCAAAAAATCGCATCGCTGTTTGAATCGCCGCATCTTCCGATGGACTCGGACTACTCGTACCAAGCCCGTCAAGCCGAAGCAGAGCGCGTACGCAAGGCACGTGGCACCGTTTTCGGTATTCGTCTGTGAGCTGTCGCGAAAGCAGCGCGGACCGCGTCGAAAGTTGATCATGCTGTTGTTTTTTGCTTGACATGAAATTTTCGTAGTGCGGTCCGCCTGTTTTCTTAGAGTTTCAATGATGTAGTTTTTCTAGCTTGGAAACGTTTTACCGATAGCCTGGTTGTCTCCGCGGCCATCGTCACAAATTCCCCGCTTCATCGGCGTTGCTTCGTGCGCTTTCCGTTTCGCTTTCCCCACCGTATCGATTTCCCATACTCGCTGGACGAGGCCTGATTCACGCCTTCTATTACAACCACATAACGGATCAGGTTACTGAAATCGTTCCGTAATATGTCGTACGAAAAACTTGATTTCATATTTTCGTTGCTTACACGGTGCGCCAAAAAAACCAGTGGCCCGCCGCCGTATATACGTCCTGAAAGTCAATTCAATCAACAGCTTGCAATTTACGCGACCCGACGCGGACTATTCTTTTCATTGATACGAACACTTACAAGCCCTCACGTCGTGCAATCTGCGGCGTGGCTAAAGTGGTTTCAACGACGCGGCACTGGCACAACACATCCCCACGTTCACCGCGCGTCTTGTGAGAAGCTAAAAAGGAGAATAGTCATGAAAACATCACGCACGATCATCGCTGCCTTGCTTGCCGGCGGCGCGTTAATGACGGGCACGGCGGCATTTGCTCAGGTCGACAACGGCATGATTCACGGACCGGCCATGCAGCAAACCTACGGCGAGCCCCACATGATGAAGACCGCCGTGGTGATCAACCTCGGCTGGCACGGCGACCGCTATTGGGACGGTCATCGGTATTGGCAGCGCGACGAATGGATGCGCCATCACCCGCACGATCAGGGTCCGCACCACCCGCCGCATGATGACCGCCACCATGACTGATCTCACGGGCTGAGATCAGACCGAGATGCACGGCAAAAGCCGGCTTCCTGAAAAGGCCGCCGGTTTTTTTTCGCCCTGGATTTGCCGCTCCGATGCACGTCACGGCCGTTTGGCCGAGGCGCGGGTTTCAGGCCGCTACGCTATCCTAGCCGGCAAGGGTTGAATGATCGGCTTAAAAACAGCGGAGAGAAATTGAATCAGATCACTATCGGCGTGGTGGGCAGTGGCCTCATGGGCGTTGGCATTGCAACACAAGCGGCGCTGCACGGTTACCCGACCATTGTTCATGACATCGATGCCGCGCGGCTGGCGTCGGTGCAGGCAAAAGCAGAGGCAATCCTTGACGAACTGATCGACGCTGGCGTTTTCCATGCGGACGATAAAGCGGTTGTCCTCGGGCGCATTGAAACCACGGACAAGCTCGAACGTGTGGCGACGGCGGGGTTTATCGTGGAAGCGATTCCCGAATTGCTCGAACTGAAAAACCGGACCTATAGGGCGCTCGAACCGTTACTGCGCGACGACGCCATCTTTGCCAGCAATACCAGCGGTTTTCCGCCCGATCTTCTCGCGCAAGTGCTGGAAAACAAGGCTCGGTTCGTGATTGCGCATTTCTGGAATCCACCGCATACCATCCCGCTCGTTGAAGTCGTACCGGGTACAGAAACCGATCCCGAGGTCACACGCCGCACGGCAGATTTGATGACGGCCATCGGCATGGAACCCGTTGTGCTGACAAAGGCTATTCCGGGCTTCGTTGGCAACCGGCTGCAGTTTGCCGTGTTGCGAGAGGCGCTGGCTATCGTGAGGTCGGGCGCGGCGACCCCGGAAGTTGTCGATGCCGTGATGAAAGCGTCGCTCGGCCGGCGTTACGGCATGGTCGGACCGCTGGAAAGCGCGGATCTGGGCGGGCTCGACACGCTGCTCGACATTGGCTTGCATTTGATGCCCGAACTTGCGAAGGATGAAGACGTCCTGCAGCTGATGCGCGAGCGCGTGGAAAACGGTCACGTGGGCGTGCGCAGCGGGCAGGGCTTTTATGATTGGGACGATGCACACCACGCGCGCGTGAAGGCGGGGCGCAAACGGCTGATCCATCACACGGCAAAGCAGACCAGGAAGAATCATGAATGACAGCAGCAATACCTCCGGCACACATTTCTACCACCCCGACGAAGGACATCAGCTTCGACACGATCCGTTCAAGGCGATCGTTGCGCCGCGGGTGATCGGGTGGATATCAAGCCGGGATCCGAACGGCCGCGTCAACCTCGCGCCGTACAGCTTTTTTGGCGCGTTCGCGACGTTCCCGTACATCATCGGGTTCTCGAGCGAAGGGTACAAGGACAGCATCACGAACATCGAGGAAACCGGCGAGTTCGTGTGGAATCTGTCGAGCAGGCCGCTCGCCGAGCAGATGAACAAGACATCCGCGCCGGTCGCGCATGAGGTCGATGAATTTGAACTCGCCGGGCTGACCAAGGCGCCGGGCGTGAATGTGAACGTGCCGCACGTGGCGGAGTCTCCGGCGGCGCTCGAATGCAAGCTTCTGCAGATCGTCCGGCTGAAAGCGCTGGACGGCACGCCAATGAACAACTGGCTCGCGCTCGGCCAGGTGGTCGGCGTGCATATCCGCCGTGAGTTCCTGAAGGACGGCATCTTCGATACCGCCGCCGCGCAGCCAATCATGCGGGCGGGATATCGCGGGGACTACGCCGCAATTGGCGAGATGTTCGAGATGATCCGGCCGACGTCGTAGGTTGATCAGACCCGGAACACGCTCACCGCGCGGTTGAGCGCTATCGCATGTTCGAGCAGTTCAGCGGTTGACTGTTCCGCTTCGCCGACCAGCGCCGCATTCTGCTGCGTCGCTTCGCCGATCTGCGCGACCGCGAGATTCACCTGCTCGATACCGCTCGATTGCTCGCGCGACGCCACGCTGATTTCACCGATGATCGCGTTCACCCGCGCGACGCGTTCCACGATTCCGGTCATCGTGCCGCGCGCTTCTTCGGCGATCCGGTAACCATCGGCGACCCGGCCGACCGATTCCGCGATCAACCCCTCGATCTCCTTCACGGCGGCAGCGCTGCGTTGCGCAAGGCCGCGCACTTCGGACGCCACGACAGCAAATCCCCTGCCGTGTTCGCCGGCGCGCGCCGCCTCGACGGCCGCGTTCAACGCCAGGATGTTCGTCTGGAACGCAATGCCTTCGATCACGGAGGTGATGTCCGAGATCTTGCGCGCTGATGCATCGATTGCGCTCATCGTGGTGACGACGCGGCTCACCGCTTCGCCGCCCTCACGTGCCGCTTCGCTTGCCGATGCCACCAGTTGATCCGCCTGCGCCGTATTGGCGGCGTTTTGCTGCACTGTCGATGTGATCTGTTCCATGCTCGCGGCCGTCTCCTCGAGACTGCTGGCCTGCGTCGCGATGCGCTGCGAGATGTCGCTGCTGCCGGCCGCGATCCGTCCGGTGCCATCCGACATGTCCGCCGATGCACTGCGCACTTGCGTGACGATACGCGCCAGGCCCGTCGCGATGCCATCGATTGCGATCATCAACCGGCCGACGTCGTCTTCGCGCGTGGTGGCGAGGCGCACGCTGAGGTCGCCCGCGGCGATCTGTTCGCACGCGTGCGTGACGTGTTCCAGCGGCTGCGTCACGAGCTTGCGCACGGCAAAAAGCAGCACGGCGACCAACCCGGCGATCACGAGCAACCCCAGCACCAGGAAACGATGGCGCATGGCTCGCATATCCGCGAGAAGTTCATCGCGATACGCAATTCCGCCGATCACCCATTGCCATTCGGGCACTGAGCGAAACACGATCTCCTTCGCGCCGCCATGCACTTGCGGGTTCGCAAGCTCGGGCGTGGAAGGGGCATCGAAGGAAAGGCGGCCTTCTTTTGCGTCCAGCATCTGCTTGAACGGCGCGATGCGTTCATCGGCTGTCTGGAGCGACGTGCCGGTCGAGTCGCCTATGCCCGGATGCACCAGAAGCTTGCCGCGATTCGGCCCGCTCGATGCATCGATGACAAAGAAGTAGCCGTTCTCGCCGACCTTCAGATCGCGAATGTTCTGCTGCAGCTTGGCGATCTCCGCCGTGATGTCCACGCCCACGAACAACGCGCCGATCACGCGGCCCGATGCATCGGCGACGGGTTTGTACTCGGTGATGTACTGCTTGCCGAACAGCGACGCCATGCCGGTAAATCGCTTGCCGCCCACGATCAGCGCATATGCCGGGCTCTTGCGGTCGAGCAGCGTCCCGATCGCGCGCTCGCCATCCTGTTTTTTCAGCGAGGTCGTCACGCGCACGAAATCGTCGCCGCTTCGCGCAAACACGGTCGCAATCGCGCCGCTGCGTTCGAGGAACTGATCGGGAATCGAGAAATCGAGGTTCATCGGCTTGTCGCCGGCTTTGAATGTCGGCGTCGCCAGTCCGCCGATATCGACCTTTTGCGTTTCGTCCAGCGCAAAATCCGTCGGGAGGAAGCTCGAAAACAGCGTCATGGCGCGTTCGACTTCAGCGGTGACGGCTTTGTCATAGAGACGGATCATCGTGCCGATTGCACGGTTATCGTCGTCCATGCGGCCGAGCGCCTGGGCATCGATCTCCTCGCCGGCCGAATGGGTGACCGCAATGGTGAAACCGGCGACGACCATGGCCGCAAGAACGCACGCAAGAACAGCGAACTTCGCGCCGGCACTTGCCCGGCGGAGGTTGAATTTCGACATAGTGATTTCTGAGATACATGTAGGGAATATGAAGGGTTAACGGCAGCGAGGCGGCATTCTTGACCTGAAACGACCGTTCGCAACGCTTCCGGGTCCCGGGAAAAGGCTGAAAGCTGCCTGAAGTTCGAAGAAAAGCGCGGCCACTTGCTCTGGCGCGACATCCGAAAAATCCCACAAAATCGCTCTCGATCGCGCGCAAACCCTGTCCCAACAAGGCTCCGTCTTTTTTTCTTCGAGAAAATGCAAATCGAGGTGTCGTATTTCCACATGTGGGCGTCGGAAATAGTCGGCAACCCGCACTTTTTTCTGGCAACTATGTATGCAGAGCGCGGACGCACGTCCGCCAACCAGGAGAGCGTTCGATGAAATCCGAAAAGGTCGTGGTCGAAAACCTGTGCAAGGTCTTCGGTACGAGCCCGAAGCAGGCGATCGACATGCTTGCCGGCGGCGCAACGAAAGAAGAGGTCTTTGCCAGGACCGGCCAGATTGTCGGCGTCCACAACGTGTCCTTCGACGTACGCGAGGGCGAGATTTTCGTGCTGATGGGCTTGTCGGGTTCCGGCAAGTCGACGCTGATCCGGCTGATCAACCGGCTGGTCGAGCCGACCGTGGGTAAGGTCCTTATCGACGGTCGCGATGTGGCGTCTGTCCCGCGCTCGGAGCTGACATCGCTCAGGCGCAAGGACATGAGCATGGTGTTCCAGTCGTTCGCGCTGATGCCGCAACGCACGGTTTTATCGAATGCGGCGTTCGGACTGGAAGTGGCGGGGATCGGACGCAAGGAACGCGAAAAACGCGCGATGGGCGTGCTCGAACAAGTGGGTCTTGCGCCGTTTGCGCAGAAGCTGCCCGCGCAGTTGTCGGGCGGCATGCAGCAGCGCGTGGGCCTTGCCCGGGCGCTGGCCGTGAACCCGTCGCTG
>NZ_CAXTGZ010000303.1:0-7044 GCF_964243625.1 uncultured Caballeronia sp. | reverse complement strand
ATCCAGCACACCGAACTGGCCAACATCAAATTGACGCTTAGGCCAGAGTCTTCACCGACGAATTCTCGCGCGCACATAGGGAGGGAGGAAGCCGGGTGGGACGTTTTAGCGATCTGTTCGACAAGCGATCGAGCGTAAGACCGATATGCCCATATAGGCTTGCCGACGCGGTTGCAAAACCAACCTCAAACGCCGTACAGCTATCTGGCTCACCGAGCCCCCGAAAATCGTTCAGGTTCGCCATGACCACGTTAGCGGATCGGATGGCATCGATGTTCGCGCGACAGATCTAGTAATGCGACCTACAGCGAAAGCGGTAGCTGGCTCAGAGTTGGGTTCAACGCCTCGTTCTTTAAGGGATAGAGTGTTAGCCAAGACAGTTTCGGCGCGCTGGTAAATCATAGCGCTGTAAGTATCTGCAAGTACGCCTGCTCGCGGACGTAGTGCCGCATCCTCACACGACGCTTTATGCTCACGCCAGCAGTTCATCGCGTTTTCAAACTGCCTGATAGTGTAGGTATTCACGGCGATGAGTTCGAAAAGAACAGTGTCAACTGTTTACCGAGCGCAACCCTACTGAGGTTTCCTCCTCGAGCTATGCGGTTGCCCTTACCTTGACTGATTTAGGGGGAGCAGCCATTGGGGAGCGGGTCATCGTAATCACAACAGTCGCGCCTACTAGCAACAGCAGTCCTGCGATACCGAATGCCCAGTCGTAGCTGCCCGTCGCAGCGATTACGTAGCCGGTGGCGATTGGCGCAATCATGCCGAAAATATTTCCGCCTACCACGACGAACGCCATTGCCTTCGCTACATCGCGTGAATTGGGAAGCAGATCGTTCAGCAACGCAAAATTGAGCGATGTCGTGGATGCGATACCAGTTAGGGTGATCGAGAAGACAACCAGCAGAACGGCAAGGTTAGAGGTGAAGGGCACTGCGAGAATGGCCGTACCGGCAAGCATGGATAGCGCGACCGCATTGCGACGCCGGCCTGTGCCGACTCCACTTTTCTTCAGGTACTGATCGCTCAGACGACCGACGAAGACGCAAAGCACGACGGCAGCCGCATAGGGAACTGCGGAGAAGAGACCAGTATGCGTAATGCTCAGACCGCGACTCACCTGAAGGTAGCTTGGCAGCCAGGTAAGGAACAGGTACTGGGTGTAGACGTTGCAGCCCTGGGTGAGAGCGAGTCCCCACAAGGTCGGGGTGCGCATCAATGACAGAAGACCAGATGATTCGGCATGAAGTGCGCTCGCGTTGATTGGCGCGGGGTTGCGCTCGCGAACAATCTTTTCGCGCTCTTCCGCCTTGAGCCAACGAGCATTTTCTGGGGAGTTAAAAAATGCCAGCCAGGCCGCGAGCCATACGAAGCCAATCCCTCCTGCGATGACGAAAGACATGCGCCACCCGTAGAGAGCAACGAGTGAGCCGAGTATTACCGAGCAGATCGCTGGCCCTGCATAGGATCCGCTGTTAAACACTGAAGTGACCATCCCCCGTTCGTTTGCCGGTATCCACTGTCGAATGACCTTCGCGCCGACAGGGTTGCTGACTGATTCGCCTGCGCCCATCACTAATCGCGCCAGCAGGAGACTTCCGAAGCTGCTGGCCGCGCCCGTGAGGGCCGTTGCAGCCGACCAGACGAAAATCCCGACGCCGGCCATACGCTTGGTACCAAACCGGTCAATGAGAATACCCATCGGAATGAGAAAAAGAGCGTAGCTCCAGATGAACGACGAAAAGAGATAACCCATACCCACGGCTGAGAGCTTGAATTCGCTCGCAATTGGCTTGGCCGCTATCGATAATGCGATCCGGTCCATGTAGTTAATCATTGACAGCGAAAACAAAAACACGGCTATCCAACCTCTACGGTATGACATGGTTGTCTCCATATAGTCATGCGCACCGAACAGACGCAGCCCGGTGGCCGGTCTACCGCATCCCAAGGACGGCGGCGAGAAATGTAAACGTTTGACGATCACAAAACGCAGATCACCACTTTCGAAACGTAGGAGCTATAGTGTCTAATCAACGAACACCACGACAAGATGAACGCTCTTATCAAAAACGCTTAATATTTTTGTGATCATAAAACGCACTATTAGGTAAAAAAGGCGGCGGAAATGCCGCCAGCGTCCGCAACGCTATTTACCGCGTGGCGAATACTTCACTTGAACGAACCTTTGCGCGACGGGCGCCCTCGATGTGATCGCGAAGCAATGCCGCCGCCTTCAGAAGATCTTGATGCTCAATCGCGTCGAGAATTGCGAGATGTTCGAGCGCCTGCTCCTGACGTGGTTTGCGGGTTTTGGCCTGGCGATATTCCACCAGTCGGCGCAGCCGATCCATCCGGCGAACCGAATGGGCGATGAACCGGTTTCCCGACCATTTGGCAATCGTTTCGTGGAAGTCGCTGTTCGCTTCAAAAAGCTCGATGGAGTTCATCGTGAGGTAGCCTCCGTCGACAATGAATTGCTGTCTGCGCTGTAACTCCCTCAATTCATCCCTGTCGGCGCGGAACATCGGCGACAACACGCCGGTAGGTTCGATCGCTGCGCGAAACAGGTAACTCTCCTCGTACGCTTCAACGGAGTCGATCATCGGCATGAATTGCCAGCCATGCCCCACCTGTCTCTCTAGCCATCCTTCCTCCTGCATCAACGACAAAACCCTGCGCAGCGCGCTTCGCGACACTTGGTATTGCCGCATCAGATCCGCTTCGGATATCACGTCCGGCAAACGCTTGGCGAGTCGGTCGTCAGCGATCTTCAAATACAACGGCTCTTCAGGCTCATCGAAAAACTGCGCCGCGACATCGGTTACTTCCCGCGCCGGTTTTGCCATGAAGAAGCCCCGGTTCGCGTCGTAGAACACAACGCCCAGTGAAACCAGGTGATGCAGGCCAACATTGACGGGTGAGCGGGATGTCCCAATCCTTTCCGCAAGCACTGATTCAGCAAGTCTGTCGCCCGCCGACAGGTCGTCGCGTCGTGCGAGCGACAAGATTTCGCGGATCACCCGTGTCTGCAGCGGGGTCAGGGGTGCGGGCGATCGTTCGGTTAAGTCCATATGGGATAGAGGCAGTCCATGACCGTTCACGACCGTCAAGAGAGGCGGCGCATCTGAAAGGTCCATCAGGGATTTTGCCATCGCTCGCTCCGATCGGGATCGTGTCGGGCACTCACTGGCTGCACCCACCATATCTGCCGCGTCGTCATGGGGGGAAACAGTTACTTTCAGGACGTTAAAGATTGCGTTTTATAATCATATAACGCACTTTGGCTTTGTGCAAGGACGTGTCAGGCGAGCAGTGTAAACCCCTATTTTTGCTATGCAAGATAGCGAAGCAGCTAACCATAGCGGGCGAGCGCTGACAAAATTTGCGCTTGCTTATTGCGTTTTATGATCATAGAATGCATTAATCAAAACTTAGATCGCACTGCACTTCCCCGGAGAACGCTCAAATGCCCCGCAATCCTCTTCCTAGCCAGACGGTAGATTTCGTCAGAGTCGTTGATGCGACGCAGTCGCTCGATGCCGCTCAATTTGCCCGCCTGCCATATTGCGTTCGTGTGTTTGCCGAAAACATCGTGCGCAGGCAGCCCGGCCCTGAAGCCAGGACGTATCTCTCGGCGTTGGCCGCGCGCCGTCACGACGTTGACTTTCCCTACTACCCGTCGCGCGTAGTGTTGCAGGATTTACTTGGCACCCCAGCGCTTGTGGATCTCGCCGGGATGCGTGATGCAGTGGCCGAAGCCGGCGGCGATCCATCCGCTATCAACCCGGTGGTGCCGACGCATCTCGTGGTAGACCACTCGCTCAATGTTGAGGTGGCGGGGACGGACCCAGAGGCGATGGCCAAGAATATGGCAATTGAGAGAAGCAAAAACGCCGAACGTTTCGAATTCCTCGCATGGTGCAAGCAGGCTTTCTCAAATCTCGACGTCCTGATGCCAGGCAATGGGATCCTGCACCAGGTCAATATCGAACATCTGTCGCCGGTCATTCAGGTAAAAGACGGCGTTGCCTTTCCCGACACGCTGGTGGGAACCGATAGCCACACCACGATGATCAATGCGCTGGGAGTACTGGGCTGGGGCGTTGGCGGTATCGAAGCTGAATCGGTGATGCTCGGTCGTGCCGTATGGTTGCGCCTGCCGACCATCGTCGGTGTAGAGCTCAAGGGTTTCCGGCAACCTGGCATTACGGCGACCGATCTGGTCCTCGCAATCACGGAGTTCCTGCGCAAGCAAAAAGTGGTTGGCACGATCATCGAGTTCTACGGCGATGGCGCTCGCGCTATGACGTTGAGTGACCGAGCGACCATCTCGAACATGGCTCCGGAGTTCGGCGCGACTGCCGCGCTATTCGCGATCGACGAAAAAACGCTCGATTTCCTGCGCCTGACTGGGCGCACCGAAGCGCAAATCTCCTTGACCGAAGCCTATGCGAAAGCACAGGGGCTTTGGGCCGATGCATTCGCCCATGCCGAATATGACCGGGTCCTGTCATTCGACCTGTCAACCGTCGGCCGCGCACTGGCCGGGCCGGCCAATCCGCACGACCGCGTGCCGCTCTCCAGTCTCATCTCGAAGGGTATCGCGCGTCCGGCCGAAGCTGTAGCCGAGCAGCCGGATCCGGCGAGCCCGGTCAAACTCTATGACGGGGCCGTCGTCATTGCGGCGATCACGAGTTGCACGAACACCTCCAACCCGCGCAACATGATTGCCGCCGGACTGGTCGCCCGCCGGGCTGTGGAGCTCGGCCTCGAGCGCAAACCGTGGGTTAAGACCTCTCTCGCACCCGGATCGAAGCCGGTCGAAAGCTACCTGCGTGAAGCGAGACTGATGGAGCCGCTTGAAGCACTCGGGTTTGGAATCATCGGCTTCGGCTGCACTTCCTGCAACGGCATGTCTGGTCCGCTTTCGAAAAAAATTGAAGCGGACATTGTGAGCCGTGATGTGCATGCAGTGGCTGTCCTCTCGGGCAATCGCAATTTCAATGGACGTATTCATCCGCGCGTGAAGGAAGCTTTTCTTGCCTCTCCGCCGCTGGTCGTGGCGTATGCGATCGCCGGGACCATTCACGTGGACATCGAGAACGGTGTGCTGGGAACAGACAAGACCGGCGCGCCGGTCTATCTCAAGGATCTGTGGCCGTCTGACGAGGAGATCGATACGCTACTGAAGGCAAGTGTGCACGGCGAGCAGTATCTCAAGATCTATACGGAGATGTTCCGCAAGAGCGAGCGTGTGCATGGCCAAGCCGCGGTGCCGGCACGCTTTCCGTGGCGCGAGGACAGCAACTACATCTGCCGGCCGCCTTACTGGCAACCCGATCTCATCAGCGCGGCCAGATTTGCGGACATGCGGGCCATCGGTGTGTTTGGCGACAACGTTACGACCGACGACCTTTCACCGTCAGGTGCGATCCTTCCGGAAAGCGCAGCGGGCGAATACCTGATCGAGCACGGCGTTGAGCCGGCGGAATTCAACTCGTACGGCACGCGGCGCGGCGATCATCGGGTGGCGATCCGGGCGACCTTCGCGAACAACCGTCTTCATAACGAGATGGCTAATGGTCAGGAAGGTTCGCTCACGCGACTTGAGCCGGAGGGCAGGATCATGCGTTTGTTCGATGCGGCTGAGCTGTACCTGTCTCGCGGACAGGAGTTAATCGTGATCGCAGGGAAAAACTACGGTTCTGGCTCGTCGCGCGATTGGGCAGCCAAGGGCGTGCGACTCATCGGCGTGCGTGCGGTTGTCTGCGAAAACTTCGAACGCATTCATCGCTCGAATCTCGTTGGCATGGGTGTGCTGCCGCTGGAATTCGCGGAAGGCACCGACCGTTTGACACTCCAGCTCGATGGGTCGGAAATTTACTCGGTTGAGGGCTTGGGGGGAGACGTGTCTTCCGGCGTGACGCTCGGCCTGAAAATCAGGCGCAAAAACGGCGACGTGGTCACTGTGCCGGTCAAATGCCGCATCGACACCGAAGAAGAAGCGGAAATCTTCAATGCCGGTGGACTGCTGCCGCGCATCTCAGACGAAATGTTAGAGGCGGCGTAAAAATGGCACCCGTCTTCGCCTACGTCGGATGCCGAACGACACGCGAGAGAAACGCACGCGGCAAGGGTATCGGAGTCTACGCGGTGGGTCCTTCGTCTGGATCCTGGGAACACGTCGAATCGTTCGAGCCACTGGAAAACCCAAGCTTCCTGACTTTGAACGAGGCCCAGAACATTCTCTATGCCGTGCACGGCGACGGCACCGAAGTAAGCAGCTACGCGGTCAACGCAACAACTGGAAAACTAACCGCTTTGAATCGTCAACCGTGCGGGGGGCGCAATCCGGTACACCTCGCTCTGTCTCAAAGCGGAGAGTCGCTGGTCGTCGCCAACTATGCAACTGGAAATGCGGCGCAGCTTCCGATCGATCCCGACGGATCACTGGGCAATGTTGCTTCGTCGGTCCACTTTCCTGGTGCCGCCGGTCCACATCGAATCGAACAGGTTTCGTCGCATCCGCATCACATCTCACGATTCGTGACGCGACGTTACAACACTGACTGGCACATCGTGCCCGACAAGGGACTGGATACAGTTTTTGCAGTCAGGTGGGACGGTGTAGATAGCATGCCAATTCCGACATCCGGCCGGGCGCGGGAAGGCGCGGGGCCGCGCCATGCGGTCTTCCATCCGACCCTTGCGATGATTTACGTCGCAAATGAACTCGATTCAACGCTCACGGCATGGTCCTTCGACCCACTATCCGGTGCACTCAAACCGTTACACACGATGTCTGTTGTGCCTTGTGACAGCCACAAGTTGTCACGGGCCGCTGGCATCGCGATACGGCACGACGCAACCGCCCTCTACATATCGAATCGCGGCCACGACAGCATCGCGACGGTCGCGCTTGACGGAGCAACTGGCATCCCGTCAAAGGCACGCTGGACTGACGCTCAGGGGCAGTGCCCCAGATTCATCTGTCTCAGTCACGACGGTCGAATGCTCTATGTTGCCAACGAACAGTCC
>NZ_CAXTGZ010000302.1:0-7068 GCF_964243625.1 uncultured Caballeronia sp. | reverse complement strand
TAACCCGCCTGGGAACGCGCGGAGACCGGCACAAATGCGATAATCGCGGGCTATGCCCAGTTTCGGAGAACCCACAATGAGCCGCCTCGACAACCCATTCCACGACCAGGAGGCCGGCCGGGCCGACGCGACCCAGGACACCACGCGCATCGACGATGTCCGCATCGGCGCCGTCCGTCCGCTGATCTCGCCCGCGCTATTGCAAGACGACCTGCCCGTGACGCCGTCCGTGCAGACGCTGGTCGAACAAAGCCGCGTCGAGATCGCCAATATCCTGCAAGGACGGGATGACCGTCTGGTCGTCGTGGTCGGACCGTGCTCCATCCACGATCACGATCAGGCGATCGCATATGCGCAACTTTTGAAAACCGCCGCCGACGCACTACGCGACGATTTGCTGATCGTCATGCGCGTGTATTTCGAAAAGCCGCGCACGACAGTAGGCTGGAAGGGTTACATCAACGACCCCTTGCTCGATGGCACTTTCCGCATCAATGAAGGCCTGCGCCGCGCGCGTCAGTTGCTGCTCGATATCGGCAACATGGGGCTGCCCACCGGCACGGAATTCCTCGACCTGCTGAGCCCGCAATACATTGCGGATCTGATCGCGTGGGGCGCAATCGGCGCGCGCACGACCGAAAGCCAGAGTCATCGGCAACTGGCATCAGGCCTGAGCTGCCCGATCGGATTCAAGAACGGCACCGACGGCGGCGTGCAGATAGCAGCAGACGCAATCGTCGCGGCCGCCGCCAGCCACGCGTTCATGGGCATGACGAAGATGGGCATGGCCGCCATCTTCGAAACGCGCGGCAACGCGGACGCACACGTCATCCTGCGCGGCGGCAAGAAAGGTCCGAACTACGATCGCGAAGGCGTGGCTGCGGCCTGCGCCGCGTTGAAGGACGTGGGCTTGCGTGAGCAGGTGATGATCGATTGCTCGCATGCAAACTCGGGCAAGTCACATCTGCGTCAGGTTGAAGTAGGCGAAGACATTGCGCGTCAATTGAACGATGGCGACAAGCGGATCATCGGTGTGATGATCGAAAGTCATCTCGAAGAGGGACGGCAGGACCTGAAGCCAGGTGTGCCGTTGCGCCGGGGTGTATCGATTACCGACGCATGTCTCGCATGGACGCAGACCGAGCCCGTTTTGCAGACGCTCGCCGCAGCGGTGCGCGAGCGTCGCAAGCACTGAAGATGCGTTGTTGGTACATTGATCGAACGACGCGCCGAAACCGTTTTCGGCGCGCCGCATGCTGCAGTCCCTGATTCGTCCACCGCCCCGCTTCGTACCCTTCCCACTCGTTTCGCGCAGCGCCGCGCAAAAACGCAGCATATTTTCCAGCTTCACAAGCAAATTCATTCGGCATAGACTGGGTCACAGAGTCGTCTTGCATCAAACGTTTTTCGTAGTGATTCGCAGATCGACCGGCCACGCCGGTTGGGTTCGTATCCAACAACGTAAGCGAGGCGACACTGATGGCTGATACCAGTTACATGGCGCGCAAGTCGGTCGAAGACATCATCAAGAGTGCTGACGGCGGCGAACGCCCGCTCGCAAAAACACTCGGCGCGCTCAGCATCACTGCAATGGGCATAGGCGCAATCATCGGCGCAGGAATCTTCGTGCTGACAGGCACCGCCGCCGCTCAGTTCGCCGGGCCAGCCATCATTCTTTCGTTTGTGCTCGGCGGTGTCGCATGCGCTTTCGTCGGACTATGTTACTCGGAGCTCGCCGCCATGCTGCCCGTTTGCGGCAGCAGCTACACCTACACGTATGCCACGCTCGGAGAAGTGTTTGCGTGGATCATCGGCTGGGACCTGATACTCGAATACGCGATGGGCGCCGCCACGGTCGCGGTCGGATGGTCGGGGTATATCGTGAGCTTGCTGCATAACCTCGGCATGACGATACCGCCGCGCTTCGCCGCCGCTCCCGGCACCATGGTCAAGCTCGCCGATGGCACATCGGTTTCCGGCCTGGTCAATCTTCCAGCCGTGTTCATCATTGCGGCACTCACGCTGATGCTGGTGATGGGCACCAAGGAATCGGCGCGCCTCAACAATGTGATGGTCGCGATCAAGTTATTCGTGGTGGTTGCGTTTCTCGCGCTCGGCGTTTTCTTCGTGCATCCCGGTAACTGGCATCCCTTCATTCCGCCCAACACCGGCGAGTTCGGCAACTTCGGCATGAGCGGAATCTTGCGCGGTTCGGCGGTGGTGTTCTTTGCGTTCATTGGCTTCGACGCCGTTTCCACCGCCGCGCAAGAAGCACGCAAGCCGCAACGTGACATGCCTATCGGCATTCTCGGGTCGCTCGTCATCTGCACGATCCTGTATATCGCCGTGGCCGGCGTGCTGACAGGTCTCGTGCCTTATGGCCAACTGAACGTGCCCGATCCGATCGCCAAGGGCGTCGACGTGATCGGCCTCACGTGGTTCTCCATCCTGATCAAGGTAGGCGCGCTGACCGGGCTGACGACCGTGATCCTCGTTTTACTCTACGGCCAGAGCCGCATCTTCTTCACGATGTCGCAAGACGGACTGCTGCCTGGACTGTTCGCGCGGGTTCACCCGCGGCTGAAGACGCCGCACCTGAGCCAGACGATGATTGGCGCGGTAGTCGCCGTCGTCGCGGCCTTTACGCCGATCAATGTGCTGGGCGAGATGGTCAGCATCGGGACGCTGTTCGCGTTCGTGCTCGTATGCGGCGCGGTGATCTACCTGCGGCGCAGCGACTCGGGCGCAAACCGGCCGTTTCGCGTGCCGGGCGTACCTGTCGTGCCGATTCTCGGCATCCTGTTCTGCTTGTTGCTCATGACGGGTCTGCCGCTCGTCACGTGGATGCGGCTTGTCGTCTGGCTGGTGATCGGACTCGTGATCTACGTCTCGTACGGTCGCAATCACTCACGCCTGCGGCATCCGGAGACGCACGCCAAATAGTCAGGCGGCGTGGCGAAACACTCAGGCAGGCAGGATATTCGACGCCTGCTTGCCCTTCGGCCCCTGGCCGATATCGAAGCTGACCTTCTGGTTCTCCAGCAGCGTCTTGAACCCTTCTGTCTTGATCTCGGAGAAATGGGCGAACAATTCTTCGCTGCCATCGTCCGGCGTGATGAAACCAAAACCCTTTGCATCGCTAAACCACTTCACTCGTCCGGTCGGCATGGCCGTCTCCTGGCTGCAAAAAGTCGGAACGGTAGCACGCATCGACTGCGGGGTTTCGGTTTACTTGCGGCAAACGTTCAGCAAAAGTCGCAACAGGCGTCGACAAACATTGGGGCGATGACGATTGCCTGATTGCTCGATGCAGGCAGCGACTCGGCGCCTGCGCAGTGCCGGCTTGAGAAGCCCGCGGCCTCAAATCGGCCCGATCCCCTGCATCAGCAACGCAACCGCATGGGGCGCGATGTTGTCGCGTCTCGGCTTCCATCCGCGTTCTTCGGCCCATTTGTAATTTGCGGCGAGCGGCAACAAGGTGAGCCCGAACAACGAGACGAACAACAGGGACGGCTCAAGGTGCGGATTGAGCTTGCCCTCCTTCTGCCATTTTTCGATACGTTCAATCGATGCCTTCTGGTTTTCATCGCCGAAACGTTCTGCTATCCGCTGGCGCAGCAAGCCGCCTTCACTGATCACTTCGCGAATCCACAGGGTCGCAAACCACGGGTTTTGCTCGGCCACCGTCACCAGCCCTTCCACAAAGGCGCGCAGCGCCTCAGCCGGTTCCGCATCCGAGTTGGCAAACGCGGACCCAAGCTTGGTGCGCAAAGGGACGAACCGCTCGTCGATCAGCACGTCCAGCAACTGGTCTCGCGTCTTGAAGTAGTAATGAACCATGGCCGGCGTGACTCCTGCCTCGCGCGCGATCGCGCCGAGCGTGGTTTCCATGATTCCCTGACGCGCGAACAGCAACAACGCGACATCGAGCAGAAGCGTCCGTGGCTCGCCGTTTTGCCCGCCCGACGGGCGCCCGCGCCGGCGCACGGGCTTTTCGGGGTCGGCTGAAACATTACTTCGGGAAGCTTCGGTTACATTTTTAGTCATAGTCGCAATTGACCCGGGAAGAGACGTGACCTAATATTAACTTCAATGTTAATTAATTGCAGGCACTCGATGGAAACCTTCCAACCCACCGTTGCGCTTCCCGCAACAGAGCGGCCGCCCATCCGAATGTTGTTCACGGCGCTTCTGCTCGTCATGCTGCTCGGCGCGCTCGACCAGACAATTGTGTCGACAGCACTTCCGACCATCGTGGGCGAACTCGGGGGGCTTGAAAGCCTATCCTGGGTCGTGACGTCCTATTTGCTGACGTCCACTATCGTGGTGCCGCTGTACGGCAAGTTCGGCGATCTGTTCGGCCGCAAGGTCGTGATCCAGGCCGCCATCCTCATTTTCCTGGCGGGTTCGATCCTGTGCGGCGTCGCGCAGGACATGACGCAGTTGATCGTGCTGCGCGCGCTGCAGGGGCTGGGCGGCGGTGGCCTGATGGTCGTGACGATGGCCGCCATTGCCGACGTGATCCCGCCCGCGGAACGCGGCCGCTACCAGGGCCTGTTCGGCGGCGTGTTCGGCCTCGCTACCGTGCTTGGGCCCTTGCTGGGCGGGTTTATCGTCGAGCATCTTTCATGGCGCTGGATCTTCTACATCAACGTGCCGTTAGGCGTCGTGGCGCTGATCGTGATCGGGCTGGTGTTCAAGCCCCATGTGACACATGTGAAGCATAAAATCGATTACATGGGCGCAGCGTTTTTGGCTACGTCGCTCACTTGCATCATCCTTTTCACCAGTCAGGGAGGCACATTGCTGCCCTGGAGTTCGCCGCAACTATGGTTCACGCTGGCGCTCGGGGTCATCGCGATGGGCGGTTTCATCTACGAAGAACGTCTGGCAGATGAACCAATTATGCCGCTTGGTCTCTTCAAGGAGCGCACTTTTATATTGAGCGGGATGATCGGGTTCATTATTGGCTTTTCGCTGTTCGGCGCGACCACGTTCCTGCCGCTCTATCTGCAGGTGGCGAAGGGTTCGACGCCATCGCAAGCCGGTTTGCAGATCCTGCCCATGATGGCCGGCGTGCTTTCAACGTCCATCATCAGCGGCCGGATCATCAGCAAGATTGGCAAGTACCGCTGGTTCCCGATTTGCGGCACGGCGCTGGTGGCGGTTGCGATGTTCCTGTTGTCACGGCTCGAACTCGCCACGCCGCTGCACATCATGTACCTGTACATGTTGCTGCTCGGCCTTGGACTCGGGATGGTGATGCAGGTGCTCGTGCTGGCGGTGCAGAACGCAGTGCCGTTCAAGCATATCGGCGTGGCGACATCCGGCGCGACACTGTTCCGGTCGATAGGCGGTTCAGTCGGCGTCGCCACGTTCGGCGCGATTTTCTCAAACGGCTTGCAAAGCCGGCTCGCCAATGCCCTTCCGGCGAACACCGAACTGCCGCGTTCGATGGGGCCCGCGATGGTGCATCAGTTGCCTGCGGCCATGCGCGAGGTTTATCTCAACGCCTTCGCCGGCTCCATGCATGTGGTGTTTCTGGTGGCGAGCGCCGTTGTAGTGCTGGCGTTTGCATTGTCCTGGTTCATGCAGGACCGGCCGTTGCGGAACTGATGAACTGCGAGGGTGCGTCGGCTTTGGATTCGATTCGTTTGGTATAAGCTGACGCACTTTAAATCAGTCGCAATTCAGGATATCCGCTCCATGAAACTCAAGCACGTGATCATCGTCTCGACACTCGGCGCATTCGCCCTCATTTCAAGCCGCGCATTCGCCGAAACCTATCACTTCGGCGAAGGACAATCGTCCGTATCGGGCGGAAGCACGAAACATCATTCGTCTGCGCCCAAGCATCGCAAGCACAGCAAGACGCGGAATACCGCGTCGTGATCTTCGCATCGTGAGGTCACGTCGTTGATGCAATCCCCGCAGGAAAGACCTGTCAGCGAAGACCGGTTCCGTATGGATGCCGCTGGCGCTCAGTTGTGGCGCATCGCGCCACCAACGCGCCCCAGACACGGGCGCACATGCGCATTGCCGCACCACTTCTGAAGTGTCCACACTCGAGCACATGCGGACCGACTTTGTCCGTTATGAACCGCGCTGACAAATAAAGACATGAGATAAGTGCATTCGAGACATTGCACGTCTCGCAAAAGCCGCTTGTCCAAAACAGGCCTGATACTCGCTCTTTACGAGGCTGACTTCACTCAGCCCTCGTAGGTATCAGCCATGCACCAGCGCCAGGCGCAACGCAAAATCCCCGTCACCGTGATTTCCGGTTTTCTCGGCGCGGGCAAGACCACGCTCGTCAATCACCTCATGCAACAACACACGGGCGGCCGCATTGGCGTGGTCGTGAACGAGTTCGGTGAAGTCGGTATAGACGGTCAATTGATCGTCGCCGAAGAAGAGGCGCTGATAGAAATAAATAACGGCTGCGTGTGTTGCACCGTGCGCGCCGACCTCGTAGCGAGCGTGAAAGAACTCCTTGCACGATCGCATGCGGGGATCGAAAGACTGATCGTGGAAACGTCCGGGCTTGCCGACCCCGCGCCGGTGCTTCAGACCTTCCTTGCGGACCCCGACTTGCGGGAAGCAGTGGAACTCGAGTCAGTCGTGACCGTGGTCGATGGGCACCACTTCGGCCAGCAACTCAACGATGAAATCGTCCGCGAGCAAGTCGCATTCGCCGATGTGATCGTGATCAACAAGATCGACCTCATCGATCAACTCGCGTTGCAGCAACTCAAACTCCAGATTCGCGCACTCAATCCGACTGCATCCATTACTACCGCAAGTCATTCACGCGTTGCCGCTGATTCGCTGCTCGGCGTGCGGCGCTTCTCGTTGCCTGCGCTGCTCGAACTGGAACCCGATCTACTCGATGAAAACGCACACGACCACGAGCACGATGTGTCGATTCAATCATGCGCGTTGATCGAGACCGGCGCGCTCGATCCGGACCGGTTCAATCGATGGATCAATCAGCTTGTACAGGAACGCGGGCAGCAACTCATGCGCATGAAGGGCGTGTTGCACTTTGCGTCGGAGCCGCGCCAGTTT
>NZ_CAXTGZ010000301.1:0-7103 GCF_964243625.1 uncultured Caballeronia sp. | reverse complement strand
GGCTTCAAGATGAAGACGACGCTGCATATCCAGGCTGAAGGTGTGCGCCAGTAAGTACCTGTTGTAGGTTCGAAGGACCGTTCCGGCTCACGCCGGAACGGTTTTTTTTCGCCTACAGGTTTTGCGAGCATTTCGGTCCGGATTTCGGTGTGGCACAGTCGGCAGCGTTTACATTTGTTACATCGATATAAAAATTCCTGGAGAAATGCATGAGCAGTACGTCTGCAACAGTACCGGTTGTCCGTCCGGCCGCGTGGCGTGCCGTGGTGGCGGCGTCCATAGGCAACGCGCTCGAATGGTTCGACCTCGTGGTCTACGGGTTTTTTGCGGTCGTCATCTCGAAGCTGTTTTTTCCGTCGGGCAACGATTCCATCTCGATCCTGCTGACGCTCGGCACATTCGGCGTGTCGTTTTTCATGCGGCCGCTGGGTGCGATCATGCTCGGCGCCTACGCCGACAAAGCCGGCCGCAAAGCCGCGCTCACCCTATCCATACTGTTGATGATGGTGGGCACGCTGATCATCGCCGTGTTGCCGACGTATTCGTCCATCGGGATTGCCGCGCCGTTGATCCTGGTCCTCGCACGCTTGATGCAGGGCTTTTCGGCCGGCGGCGAGTTCGGCAGCGCGACGGCGTTTCTCGCCGAACACGTGCCGGGGCGGCGTGGCTTTTTCGCGAGCTGGCAGGTTGCAAGCCAGGGGTTGACGACGCTGCTAGCTGCCATTTTCGGCGTGGTACTGACCGGGAATCTATCGCCGGAACAGATGAATTCGTGGGGCTGGCGCATGCCGTTTTTCTTCGGCTTGCTGATCGGGCCGGTGGCGTACTACATCCGCACACGGCTCGATGAAACGCCTGAATTCCTTTCCGCCGTCACGACCGCGACGCCCTTGCGGGACACGTTTGCATCGAACAAGGAGCGCTTGCTGATTGCCATTGGCACGGTGGTGCTGGGGACGGTGGCGACCTATCTCGTGTTGTTCATGCCGACCTACGCGATACGCCAGTTGGGCCTTGCGCCCTCGGTTGCATTCACGGCGATCCTGCTGACGGGCGCGATCCAGATGGTGCTGTCGCCGCTGGTAGGCCATCTCTCCGATACCCACGGCCGCACCCGCATCATGCTGATCTCGGCCGTGCTGTTGCTCGTGTTGATCTATCCGCTCTTCTCGTGGCTCGTCGCGCATCCGGCGTTCGGCAACCTGCTGGTCGTGCAAGCGGTGCTCGGCGTCCTGATGACCGGGTACTTCGCCGCGCTGCCGGGATTACTCTCGGAGATGTTTCCGGTTGCCACGCGCACGACGGGGATGTCGCTGGCTTATAACATCGCGGTGACAGTATTCGGCGGGTTCGGGCCGTTCATCATCACGTGGCTGATTGCATCGACGGGATCAAAGGCCGCGCCCAGCTTCTACATGATTTTCGCGGCCGTGATCAGCCTTGTAGCGTTGATGGCGGCGCGCAAGAGGCTGGGGTTCAAGTGACAAGTCGCGGGGCCGCGCGCTTACGAGTGGCGCTTTTGTTGCGCCTGCATGTAGGCGCGCAAAAGCTTGTTGATGCGCGTCTGGTAACCCTCGCCTTGTTCCTTGAACCAGGCCAGCACGTCGGCGTCTAGACGCATGGTGACCGCCTGCTTGGGCGGTCTTTGCAGCTCGGCGTTCAGGAAGAACTCGTCGCCGAGCTCGGGCATCTCGCTTGTGTCGATACTGGAATCCGGCATGGCTTCCAGGCGCTTCCAATCAGTCTTCGTGGTTTTGCTCATGATTGTGTTCCTGCTTTTAATGCCGCGATCATTTAGAAATAGCGTCACCGTAGCGTTTTATCTCGGGTCGCGTTGCCTTGCGCGCTGAAATAATCCGCACGGTGTCGCCGTCGCGCTCTACATAAACGACCAGCGCCACGATCATTTTCATCCACCCCAACGCAATCCAGCGATCTTCGCCGAAATCCTCGCTGCGATCCGCAGCGGTCAAAACCGGATGCTTGAAGATTTCGATAGCGTCGTTGAAGTCGACGCCGTGTTTGCGGACGTTGCTCCGATTCTTTGTTTCGTCCCACTCGAATCGCATTGCGCTTCCTGTATTTACGATTGTACATACATTGAGCTGGTTTAGGAACTACGCGGGCTTGCCACCCATAGCTGTCTGCGCCAGTTCCACCAAATATTACAAATGGCCGCCTAAAAGCGAAAAAGGCCGATTCTTTCGAATCGGCCTTTCGCACTTCAGATACGTCGAGTCTTTAGTCCTGCGCCTTCAAACCTCTGCGCCTGCGTTCGGATCGGTCGGATCGAATTTCGGCTTCTTGTCCTTCACCAGGTCTTCGCGCTTCACGCCAAGCCACATGGCCAGCGCGGCGGCAACGAACACCGACGAATAGATCCCGAACAAGATACCCACCGTCAACGCCAGCGCAAAATAGTGCAGGGTCGCGCCGCCGAAGAAGAACATGGACAGCACCATCATTTCGGTACAGCCATGGGTGATGATGGTTCGCGACATGGTGCTCGTGATTGCGTGGTTGATCACCTCGATCACCGTCATCTTGCGCTGCTTGCGGAAGGTCTCGCGAATCCGGTCGAAGATGACCACCGACTCGTTCACCGAGTAACCCAGCACCGCGAGAATCGCTGCGAGCACCGACAGCGAAAACTCCCACTGGAAGAACGCGAAGAAACCGAGAATGATCACCACGTCGTGCAAGTTGGCGATCACGCCGGCCACTGCGTATTTCCATTCAAACCGGAACGACAGGTAAATCACAATGCCGATCACCACGCATGCCAGCGCAAGCAGGCCGTTGGTCACGAGCTCTTTACCGACCTGCGGACCGACGAACTCCACGCGCTGCAACTGCACCTGCGCGTCCTGGTTCTTCAGCGCGCTCATCACCTGATCGCTCTGCTGCGCCGACGTCAAGCCCTGCTTCAACGGCAAGCGAATCAACACGTCACGCGAGGTGCCGAAGTTCTGCACCTGGGCATCGGGATAACCGAGCGCGCCCAGCGTGCTGCGTACCGGTTCGAGGGGCACGGCTTGCGGGTATTGCACTTCCACCACGGTGCCGCCGGTGAATTCCACCGACAGATGCAACCCGCGATGCAACAGGAAAAATACAGCGGCAAGAAACGTGATGAGCGAGATCGCGTTGAACAGCAACGCTCGCTGCATCAACGGCAAGTCGCGGCGAATACGAAAGAATTCCATGATTTATTCTCCGGGACTCAGTTGGACGAGCCGGGTTTTTTCGGTTCGACACCCGGACCCGAGCGGCGGCGAACAACCGGCTTGCCGTTGCGAAGCGCGGGCGCAGCCTGCTTTTGCGGACGTGCGGGAACCGGCGCCTTGACACGGGCGGCCGGCTGGATGATTTCGTCGACAGGGGAATCGTCGCCGCGCTGATTCGCGAGGTACGCCGCTGTTGCAGCCGCCGTATCGCCGCCTTCCGGACGCCATACCTGTCCAATCGCGAGCGATTGCAGCTTCTTCTTGCCGCCGTACCAAAGGTTCACGAGACCGCGCGAGAAGAACACCGCCGAGAACATGGACGTCAGGATGCCGATACAGTGCACGACCGCAAAGCCGCGAACCGGGCCCGAACCAAACGCGAGCAGCGCCAGGCCGGCAATCAACGTGGTCACGTTCGAGTCGAGAATCGTCGCCCATGCGTGCGAGAAGCCGTTCTGGATCGCGAGCTGCGGCGGCGCGCCGTTACGCAGTTCCTCGCGGATCCGTTCGTTGATCAGCACGTTTGCATCGATTGCCATACCGAGTGCCAGCGCAATAGCCGCGATACCCGGCAGTGTCAGCGTGGCTTGCAGCATGGAGAGAATCGCAACCAGCAGCAGCAGGTTCACCGACAGCGACAGCATGGAGATCAGGCCGAACAGCATGTAGTACGCGATCATGAAGACAGCGATGGCGGCGAAACCGTACTGCACGGAATCGAAGCCCTTCTTGATGTTGTCGGCGCCCAGGCTCGGGCCGATCGTGCGTTCTTCGATGATGTCCATTGGCGCCGCGAGCGAACCTGCGCGCAGCAACAGCGCGAGATCGGTTGCGGCTTGCGGCGAGGGCTGGCCGGTGATCTGGAAGCGGTCGCCGAGTTCCGACTGGATGGTCGCGACCGTCAGCACTTCGCCCTTGCCCTTTTCGAACAGGATCATGGCCATCGGCTTGCCGATGTTGTCACGCGACACGCTGCTCACCGAACGCCCGCCGGCGGCGTCGAGGCGAATGTTGACGGACGGACGCTGATGTTCGTCGAATCCCGCCGATGCGTCGATGATCCGGTCACCCGAGAAGATCACCTGCTTGCGCACGAGAACGGGGCCTGCGTTGCCTTGCGGGAAGAGTTCGTCGCCCGGCGGAACCGGGTCGTTCGGACCGGGATGCGTATTGGTCGGATCGGCGAGACGCGCTTCAAGCGTGGCAGTCCGTCCGATGATGTCCTTCGCCTTCGCCGTGTCCTGCACGCCCGGCAATTCGACCACGATGCGGTCGGCACCTTGCTGCTGGATCACCGGCTCGGCCACGCCAAGTTCGTTCACGCGGTTATGCAGCGTGATGATGTTCTGCTTGAGCGCGGCGTCTTCAACCGTTTTTTGCGCAGCCGGCGTGAACGTGCCGACCACCTGGTAACCGTCGCTGCCTTGACGCGTCGCCCATTGCAACTCGTTCAGGCTGGTCGAAAGCACGGTGCGCGCGGAATCAGCAGCGGCCTGGTCGGAGAAATTCACCACCACGGCCTGGTTCACGCGATTCACGCCGCCATCGCGGATGTTCTTGTCGCGCAAGAGGGCGCGTGCGTCGGTGGCGTTCGAATCCAGCTTCTTGTTCAGCGCGCCTGCCATGTCCACTTGCAACAGGAAGTGAACGCCGCCGCGCAAGTCGAGGCCGAGATACATCGGCAATGCATGCAACGCGGTGAGCCAGCGCGGCGAAGCTGCCTGCAGGTTCAACGCGACGACATATTGCGGATCGCTCGGATCGCTGTTGAGCGTTTTCTGCAACAGATCCTTCACGCGCAATTGCGTGTCCGTGTCTTTCAGGCGCACGCGGATGTTTGCATTGGCCGACGAGTTGTCGAACGTGACTTCGTCAGGCGTGATCTTGCTCGCCGACAGCGCGCTCTCGACATTGGCAAGCGTTGACGAATCAAGCTTGACCGTTACTTTGCCGCTCGATACCTGCACCGCCGGCGCTTCGCCGAAAAAATTGGGCAGTGTATAGACGAGGCCGATGACGAGCGCCACCAGCATCACGGCATATTTCCAAAGTGGGTAGCGATTCATGGGGATGGCCGAACAGGAGAGTTGGCGAGGACGGGATAAGCGATGCGTCCGGCAATGAGCGGGCTGCCGGTTTCAGAACCGAGAGCGCGCGGGCCGCGCCGGACGCGAGACAAGTTGGCCTTACAGCGACTTGATCGTGCCTTTCGGGAGGATGGTCGTGACAGACGCCTTCTGGATGGTGATTTCCGTGCCTTCCGCGATCTCAACGCCTACATACGCGTCCGTCACCTTCGTCACCTTGCCGACAATACCGCCGTTCGTTACGACTTCGTCACCCTTCGCCATCGCGCCCAGCATGTTGCGATGTTCCTTCTGACGCTTCATTTGCGGGCGAATCATGATGAAGTACAACACAGCGAACATCAAGATCAGAGGCAGAAAACTCATGATGCTCGATTGCGCACCGTCGGCGCCTTGTCCGAAGGCTCTTGAAATAAAATCCACGTCGGTCTCTCCGTTATAACGATCAGAAAATTAGCCCGCTATTCTAACACCGGGCTTCGCCGCACAAGCGCGGAATGCGCTTTGTGATCAAGCTGTTAAAGGGCGGCGTAAATCAATTGTAATGTTTATTGCGTGCGCTGAAGATCGAATGACTGAACGTTGGCCACCCGGTCGACATTTTTTGTCAGTCGATTCCGCGTGCGCGGTTCTCGTGAAACACCTTCACGAACGCACCGAACATGTGGTTTTCGATCGAATCGCGGATTTCCTGCATCAGTTGCAAGTAGTAATGCAGGTTGTGGATCGTGTTCAGTTGCGAGCCGAGGATCTCCCCTACACGATGCAAATGGTGCAGATAGCCGCGCGTGAAATTGCGGCACGTGTAGCAGCCGCAGCTTTCATCGAGTGGCTTGAGTGAATTCTTGTGCGCGGCGTTGCGGATCTTCACGTCGCCAAAACGCGTGAACAGCCAGCCGTTGCGTGCATTGCGGGTCGGCATCACGCAGTCGAACATGTCCACGCCCGATGCCACGCCCGCGACCAGGTCTTCCGGCGTGCCCACGCCCATCAGGTAATGCGGTTTGTCGGCGGGAAGCTTCGGGCCGATATGTTCCAGCACCCGCATCATGTCTTCTTTGGGCTCGCCCACCGACAAGCCGCCGATCGCAAAGCCGTGGAACCCGATGTCTGCCAGTCCGGCCAGCGATTCGTCGCGCAAGTCTTCGAACATGCCGCCCTGCACGATCCCGAACAGCGCGTTCGGGTTGCCGCCTTTGGCGAATTCATCGACGGAACGCTTTGCCCAGCGCATCGACATGCGCATGGAGTCAGCCGCGTCCTTGTGCGGCGTGGGTACGCCGTTGGTGGCGTAAGGGGTGCATTCATCGAACTGCATCACGATGTCCGAATTCAGCACTTTCTGAATCTGCATCGAGATTTCCGGCGATAAAAACAGCTTGTCGCCATTGATGGGTGATGCGAACGTGACGCCATCTTCGGTGATCTTGCGCAGGTCGCCGAGGGAGAAGACCTGGAAGCCGCCGGAATCCGTAAGGATCGGCCGGTTCCAGTTCATGAACCTGTGCAATCCGCCATGCGCCGCGATGGTTTCGAGCCCCGGGCGCAGCCACAGGTGAAACGTGTTGCCGAGGATGATCTGCGCGTGCATTTCCTCGAGTTCGCGCGGCGCGACGGCTTTCACCGTGCCGTATGTGCCGACAGGCATGAAGATCGGCGTTTCGACCACGCCGTGGTTCAACGTAACGCGGCCACGGCGGGCCTGGCCGTCAGTGGTGATCAGGTCGAACTTCAGGCCGTTTTCGGGGCGGGTTGTGACGTTGCTTACTTCGTTCATGCAAAGCTCCTG
>NZ_CAXTGZ010000300.1:0-7141 GCF_964243625.1 uncultured Caballeronia sp. | reverse complement strand
GGAATACGGCGCCGAGCGCCACGGATGGCGAGAGCCCTTTGCCCAGCACAAGCCCGAATGCGGTGAAGGCGGTCAGCGAGATTGCGCAGCCGATTGCGATCGGCAGGCGTGCCCAGACGCCCATCAGCAGCGAACCGAAGGCGGTCGTGAGGCAGACGGCGACGAAGACGGCGCGGGTATCGAATCCGGCTTTTCCGAGCATGGCGGGGACGACGAAGACGGAATAAACCATCGCGAGAAACGTGGTAATGCCGGCGATCACTTCGCGCCGCTGCGTGCTGCCGCGTGCGCTGATCTGGAAATAGCGGTCGATTGCGCCGCCTTGCGTTTTGCTTTGCGTCTCGTCTTGCGTTCGGCCGTGAGCGGACGGGGATTCGTCCTGTTGAATATCGATGCCGCGAAGCGGCTGGGCGTGGGGTTCCATCATGAGCTGTTCTCCTTTATCAGCATGCTGAAACGGGCCGGGAACAAGCCGGAGAGCCGTCTTCAGGGGTCGTCTCGAAAGTCGTATTTTTAGTAGTGGCCAGAAACGATGCGCTGGACTGGGCCAGGACAGAGACTAGGCGATCAGCACGCCGCATCCAATCTCAAAAATGGGATTCCAGTCATGCCGCGATCCTTATAAGCTTGATTCCAGGGGCTTATGGGCGGGTTTTATCGTGCGGCGGAAAATGCAAAGGCCAGGTCCGAAGACCTGGCCTTTGTGCTTTGTCGAGGCTCCTTACAAGGCTTACTGGATCACGCGCGTCACGCCGCGGCCGCGGGGATCGGCGACGGGTTCAGGCGTTTTATCGTTGATCTCGATGGCCTGGATGTCTCCGTTGAAACCCTGCTTCTGCAGCGTATAACCCTTCGCTTCGAGTTCCTTCGCCAGATCACCGTCGATAGGCTTGTACGGCTCCCAGAAGATCGTGTTCGGCGGCAGCAACTGGTGATGCCAACGCATCGCGGCGACGGCCTCGGGCAGCGGCATTGAGAAGTCGTACACGTTGTTGATCACCTGAAAGATCGAGGTGAAGATGCGCGAGCCGCCCGGCGTGCCGATCACCATTGCGACCTGATCGTCCTTCGTCAGGATCGTGGGCGACATGGAGGAGAGCGGACGCTTGCGCGGTTCGATTGCGTTGGCATCGCTGCCGACCACGCCGAACATGTTTGCGACACCCGGTTTCGAGGAGAAGTCATCCATCTCGTCGTTGAGCACCACACCCGTACCGTCGGCAATTACACCCGCGCCGAAATAACCGTTGATGGTGTACGTATTCGATACCGCGTTGCCCCATTTGTCCACGATCGAAAAGTGCGTGGTCTCGGCTTTCTCGGGCATTGTGGTGCCCAGGCCCGGAATAACACTCTTCGTGTCTGACGGCGTGTCCGGATTCACTTCGGATGCACGCTTCAGGATGTAGTCGTCGTTGATGAGTTGCGCGATCGGCACCTTGTAGAAATCAGGATCGCCGAGATACTGCGCACGATCGGCAAAGACGCGTTTCTCGATTTCCGCCGTCAGGTGGATGTATTGCGCCGAATTGAGCGGAACGTTTGCGTACTTGTCCTTGAGATCGGCCTTCATCTTGAGCAACTGGACGAGACCGATGCCACCCGAACTCGGAGGCGGCGCGGTGATGATCCGGTAGCCGTTCCAGCTTGCGAGAACCGGCGTGCGCCAGACCGCCTTGTACTCTTTCAGATCCTGTTCCGTGATGAGGCCGTGGCCCCGCATGGAGTCGGCAATCAGGCTTGCGGTCTGACCTTCATAAAAGCCCTTCGCGCCCTTGTCCGCAATACGCTGCAACGTGGCAGCCAGTTCCGGCTGCTTGAAGTTCACGCCTTTATTCAGGGTTCCGAAGTAACTGTCGAAGTTCGTCTTGCCTGCAAATTCCTTAGATGCCGCGTCCTTGCGTTCCTGCAACTGGTCGCTGACTTCGAAGCCGTCCTGCGCGTACTTGATCGCGGGCGCGACCACTTGCTTCCACTTCAGCTTGCCAAAGCGCTTTTGCGCTTCCCACATGCCCGAGACCGTGCCCGGCACGCCGACCGCGCGATGTCCGTAAAGGCTCATGCCCTTGATGACTTCGCCTTTGTCATCGAGATACATGTTCTTCGTGGCCGCGATCGGCGCGCGCTCACGATAATCGAGGAAGTACGGACGATGATCCACGTACAGCGTCATGAAACCGCCGCCGCCGAGATTGCCTGCTTCCGGATACGTCACGGCCAGCGTGAAGGCGACGGCAACGGCGGCGTCGACCGCGTTGCCGCCTTGTTTGAAGATCTGCTCGGCGGCATCAGCGGCGAACTTGTCCGCGACAGCAACAGCCGACGCCGTCAGCACCACCGGTTGCTGTGCAACCTTGGCGTATGCCGGCGTGCTTTCGACAAATCCCATCGATACCGCAAAAATCGCCGCCGCTACACTTCCAAGCGCAAACGAACGCGTGCGATGCAGTGAATTCATGGACATCTTCATTGCCATCTTTCTCCTCCTCTTGATTGGGTATTCGTCTCGTCGTCACTTCCCGGCGGACAGGATGACGGGAAGCGCATCCGGGCTTATACCACGAGGCGGAATTCTTTTGAAAGGCTGGCAAATCCGGTGTTTTTATGCGTCGGCGAGCACGGGGGCTTCATCGAGGGAATACGTTGCCACCACGCGCAGGACGGACTCGCGAAAAGACGCGACCAGATCCGAACGGATGCCGCTGCTCGGATACGAAAGCACGTACTCGTATTCAATAGCCGCTTCGAACGGCCGCACGATCACGCCGTGCATGCGCCACACCTTCGCGGCGAACGGTTCGACGATCGACACGCCCAGTCCGCCCGCGACCATGGCGTATCGTGTATGCGCGGTGTCGGTCATCACCGTATAGTTCGCGCGATCCTCGCCGGCCGCGAACAACGATTGCTCGGCGGCATACGGTTGACGCGAATTCGGCAGCCATCCAATGATGCGTTCACCACGCAAATCCGACGTACGCACGACTTTTTTCCTGGCCAACCGATGCGAAGCCGGCATCGCGCATTGACCGCGCGCGCTCAGCAGTTTTTCCACTTCGATACCTGCAACCGGCGCGAACGCCTGGCTGATTGCCACGTCGGCCTTGTGGTTCTGAAGGATAGTAAGCACTTCGGGCACCTTTACCGAGTCCACGCGGATGGGCACGCCCGGATGACGCTCGACAAAATCGGCGAGTATGGGCGGTAGCAGGGTGCTTGCAAGCACCGGCAAGCATGCGACGGTCAGTCCTTCTGAAGCTTCATCGCGGATGAGTTCGGCCACTTGTTTCAAGCGGTCCAGCCCCAGGAAATTCTCTTCGACCGACTTGAAAAAACGCAATCCGGCATTGGTTGGATTGAGCCTGCCGCCAGTGCGGCTGAAGAGGCTGAAACCGAGGTCAGCCTCTAAATCTGCAATCAGACGGCTAATGGCGGGTTGCGTGACGTGCAAAGCACGCGCAGCGCCCACGCTGGTACCGGTCATGATCAACGAACGGAATGCTTCTATCTGGCGAAAACGAATCATCGTAGCGAGCCTGCTGGTGAACCGTGAGGACGCCGATGGTAGCG
Organism: uncultured Caballeronia sp.; assembly: GCF_964243625.1. Taxonomy (NCBI): domain Bacteria; kingdom Pseudomonadati; phylum Pseudomonadota; class Betaproteobacteria; order Burkholderiales; family Burkholderiaceae; genus Caballeronia; species uncultured Caballeronia sp. Next base: position 3,571 of record NZ_CAXTGZ010000300.1, on the reverse strand, counting down.
CGATACGCCCATGCTTGCCGACCGAAGAAATACGCTCGTGCGAAAACACAAAACTTATGCACGGCGGACACTCAGTCATACACAAAACACATGGCCTATAAGCACATGTGAGTGGATTCCACTTTATTGCTCTGAAATACTCCCGGCGAATTCGAATTTGTTGTGGATTCGTAGCGTCGGTAAAGCAGTTTGAAAGATAAGCTAAACAGCCGTTGCGAGTTGGAGACAGACGCAGGAGGCCGGAACGTCGTTCCTGATCAAGCCGCAGACGCTGACACATTTCTGCACAGAACGCGCCGCCAGATAAGGTAAAAGCTGGCCTTGTCTGGCGCGTGCATGCCCCGCTGCGCCGTTGTAAAGATAAATAAGAAGGATTCCCATGATGTTGTTCGCAGGACTCGTTGCTCGTAGCGCACGCGTTGACGCTTTTTTTCGTCCGGGCGATGCTGTCGATCGCCGCATCTTCGGCAAAAGCGGTAAATGGCTGCCGGCATTGGCCGCGAGCGTCGTTGTCGCCGCCAGCACGATTCCTGTAGCGCATGCGGCAAACGTGCCGGCCGGCGTGCAACTCGCCGCCAAGCAGGAGCTGGTCCGCAACAACGCGTCTGAAGTCGAGACGCTCGATCCGAACCTGGCCGAAACCGTGCCGTCGAACAACGTGACTCGCGATCTTTTTGAAGGCCTGACCGCGACGAATGCCGATGGCGAAGTCGTCCCGGGCGTGGCGGAAAAATGGGAACAGAAAGATGCCACTACATGGGTCTTCCATTTGCGAAAGAACGCGAAGTGGTCCAATGGCGAACCTGTGGTCGCCAATGATTTCGTCTATGGATGCCAGCGTCTTGTCGACCCGAAGATCGCGTCGCCTTACGCAACGACGTTTGGCATCTTCCTGCTCAATGGCGCTGACATCATCGCGGGGAAAAAGCCGCTGGATTCGCTCGGCGTTCGCGCGGTCGACGCCTATACCATCGAAGTCAGGACGCCTGGTCCTGTGTCGTTCATTCCCGAACTGATGTCGAATACGAACCTGGGTCCGGTCAACAAAGCCGCCATCGATAAATTCGGCAAGGACTGGACGAAGCCCGGCAAGCTGGTCGGCAACGGCGCGTTCGTGCTGAAGGACTGGCAAGTGAACAGCAAGCTGGTGCTTGCGCGCAACCCGAACTACTGGGACGCGGCGCACGTGCAACTGACGCAGGTTACGTATCTGCCGTTGGAAAGCGAAACCACCGACATCAAGCTGTTCCAGTCAGGCGACAACGACTGGGTCTACCAGTTGCCGTCGGGAACGTACGCGAAGTACAAGCAGGACTTCCCGAACGACATCAAGCTCTCGCCCATGCTCGGCCTGCGCTATTACTCGTTCAACAACAAGGACCCGCTGCTCAAGGACGTGCGCGTGCGCCAGGCGTTGTCGATGGTGATCGATCGCGACATCCTCGCGCAACGCGTCACCGCCGACGGCCAGATCCCGGCGTATGGCGTGATCGTGAAGGGTGTGAAGGGCGCCGACGTCACTGCCTACGACTGGTCGACATGGCCGATGGCCAAGCGCGTGGAAGAAGCGAAGAAGCTGCTCGCGCAAGCGGGCGTGAAGCCCGGCACGACGATTCGCTTCGCCATGAACTCGAGCGATTACCACAAGAAGATGGCCATTTTCGCGGCATCGGAATGGAAGACCAAGCTGGGTCTCGACACGCAGATCGACACCATGGAATTCAAGGTCCTGACCAAAAAACGTCATTCCGGTGACTTCCAGATCGCGCGCAATGGCTGGGTTGCCGACTACAACGACGCGACCACGTTTCTCGGGCTCGTCTCATGCGGGTCGGAGCAGAACGACAACTTCAACTGCAATCCCAAGGCCGACGCGCTGATCAAGGAAGCGAACTCCACCACCGATCAGGCAAAACGCACGCAATTGCAGACGCAGGCCGCGAAGCTCGTGATGGACGACTATCCGATGTTGCCGCTGTTGCAATACACGATCGCGCGGCTCGTGAAGAGCTACGTGGGCGGGTATTCACTGAAGAACCCGATGGACCGTTATCGCAGCAAGGATCTGTATATCGTGAAGCACTGAGCGAGGCGCCACGCTTTCGCTACCGTTCCCGCAACACCCATGAGGCGGCCGTCGCGACGCACACTGATCGCGACGCCGCCAGGAGAGAAGTTCCATGTGGTCTTATACGTTGAGGCGTGTACTGCTGACCGTGCCGACGCTGCTGATTGTCGTCACGGTGTGTTATCTGCTGCTGCATGCAACGCCGGGCGGTCCGTTCGATGGCGAGCGCAAGGTCTCGGCCGAAGTGCTTGCGAACCTGCAGGCGAAATACCATCTCGGCGAACCGCTGTGGAAGCAGTATCTGCTGTATCTCAACAGCCTCTTGCATGGGGACCTGGGTGCATCGTTCAGATACGCCGACTGGAGCGTGAACGACCTCGTGCTGCGCGCGTTGCCGGTGTCGCTGACCATCGGCGGTGTGTCGATGGTGCTCGCAATCGTGCTCGGCGTGATACTCGGCATCTTCGCGGCGCTCTACAGGAACAGCCCGGCGGATTACCTGCTGATGATCGTGGGGAATGCGGGCAGTGCGTTTCCGTCGTTCGTGATCGGGCCCGTGCTCATTCTCGTGTTCGCGATTCTTCTCAAATGGCTTCCCGCCGGCGGCTGGAACGGTTTCCATGTGCGCTACATGGTGCTGCCTATTGCGCTCCTGACCATCATCAATGTGGCGACCGTCGGACGCGTGACGCGCGGCAGTCTGATCGAAGTGATGAACACCAACTACATTCGTACCGCCTATGCCAAGGGCCTGTCGCAATGGACCGTCGTGCTGCGCCACGCGCTGCGCCCGACCATGATCCCGGTGGTATCGGTGATCGGGCCGCTTGCCATCGGTTCGATCACCGCGGCTGTTGTCACGGAGTCCGTGTTCTCGCTACCGGGTATCGGCAAGCTGATCGTGAACGGCGCCGCGAATCGCGATTACACGCTGGTGCTCGGACTCGTCGTGCTGGTGACCGTGGTTGCCGTCCTGCTCAATCTGCTGGTCGATCTCGCGTACGCGTGGCTCGATCCGAAAATCCGCTACTGATCAGTTAGCCCATGCGCATGAGGTCTGCAATGAAACAAGGAACGCTCGTCCCCGCGCTCGAAAGCGTGCTGGCCGTGCCGGTTGAAGGGCGCAGCCCGTGGCAGGACGCGCGCTTGCGCTTTGCGCGCAACAAGGCGGCCGTCGCGAGCCTCGTGATTCTTGTTCTGATCACGCTCGCCTGCATCATCGGTCCGATCGTATTGCCCAACGCCTTCGATTCCACCGACTGGAACATGATGAGTTCCACGCCGACGTTTGCCAACTGGCATTTGTTCGGCACCGATGAAACCGGCCGCGACCTGCTCGTGCGGTGTCTCGTGGGCGGACGTGTGTCGCTGATGATCGGCGCGTTGGCGACGCTCACGTCCGTGACGCTCGGCATTGTGTGGGGCGCGATTGCGGGGTTCGTGGGCGGACGCGTGGACAACGCGATGATGCGCATTGTCGACATGATGTACGCCATTCCCTAC
>NZ_CAXTGZ010000299.1:0-7147 GCF_964243625.1 uncultured Caballeronia sp. | reverse complement strand
CGCTTTCGCAATCCATCCTGCTCGACATCAACCCGCGCGAAAAGCAAGGCCAGGCGATGGCCGTCTGGGGCATGGGCGTGATGGTCGGGCCGATCCTCGGGCCAACGCTCGGCGGATGGCTCACCGACAGCTACAACTGGCGCTGGGTGTTTTTCATCAATGTGCCCATCGGCGCGTTTGCGCTGTTTGGCGTGCTGACGTTCCTGCCGGCGCGCGCCGCGAAGCACGGCGTGAAGTTCGATGCCTTCGGCTTCGCCACGCTCGGTCTCGCGATCGGTGCATTCCAGGCGATGCTCGATCGCGGCGAGCAACTCGACTGGTTCGGCTCGCTCGAGATCCGCATCGAAGCGATTCTGGCTTTGCTCAGTTTCATCTTTTTCCTGGCGCATACCGCGACGGCCGGCAAACGTTCGTTCTTCAAATATGAATTGTTGAAGGACAGGAACTTCGCGACCGGGGTATTTTTCATCTTCGTGATCGGCGCCGTGATGTACGCGACGCGTGCGCTCTTGCCGCCGATGCTGCAGAACCTCATGAACTATCCGGTGGCAACCACCGGCCTTGTCACGGCGCCCAGCGGCGCCGGAACGATGCTCGCCATGATGATCGCAGGCCGCATGCTGCGACGCACCGATGCACGGCTTCTGTTACTCGCGGGCTTCCTGATATCGGCGTTCGCGTTATGGCAGATGATGCAATACACGCTGGTGCTGTCGGTGTCCGACATCGTCTGGCCGGGTGTGATCCAGGGCTTTGGACTGGGCTTCGTATTCGTGCCGCTGAGCGCGCTGACGTTCTCGACCTTGACGCCCGAGCTTCGCGCCGATGGCACCGCGACCTACAGCCTGATGCGCAACATTGGCAGCAGTATCGGCATTTCGATTGTGCAGACCATGATGACGCGCAACACGCAGGTCGCGCACGCGGATCTTGCGGCGAACGTGAACGTCTTCAATCCATCGATGCAACCCATGCTTGAAACCGGGTCGCAGATGAGTCTCGCGTTGATGGACCAGTCGATCAACCAGCAGGCGCAGATGATCGCCTACCTGAACGACTTCAAGCTGATGTTCGTCGCAACGTTGCTAGTCGTGCCGCTCGTGTTGCTGATCCGTCCGGCGCGACCGATTCCGGGCGAAACCCTCGTGCACGCGGCCGCAGATTAGAACTACCTGATGGAAGAATCGCGAGCGAGATCGCGCTGTGTCAGGTACACGCGCAGGTCGAATTCAATCTGGTGATACCCCGGCTGCATGAATTCACACAGCCGGTAAAACGCCTTGTTGTGATCGCTTTCCTTCAGATGCGCGAGTTCGTGCACGACGATCATGCGCAGGAATTCCGGCGGCGTTTCCTTGAACAGCGACGCCACGCGAATCTCCTTCTTCGCCTTCAGCTTGCCGCCTTGAACACGCGATATCGCCGTATGCAGGCCGAGCGCGTGCCGCAGCACGTCGAGCTTGGCGTCGTACATGACCTTGTCGATGGCCGGCGCCACGCGCAGGAACTCCTGCTTCAACTCGGTCGTGTATTCATACAGCGCGCGGTCGGACTGCACCGCATGCCGATGCGGATATCGATCAGCGAGGTACATGCCGAGCTTGTCGTCGGCGATCAGTTTGCGGACCTTGTCCTGAAGCGTTTCCGGGTACGCGCTCAGGTATTTCAGAGGAAGCATGGCGAGACCCGCTACTTAGTTAGTACGCTGCGTGCTCCACAAGATACACGCGATCAAAGCGAGCTGAAGCGGCAGGCGTGCGATGAGCGCCCACACGGGAACGCCGGGAAAGAGTTCGGCGTGCTGGAGCATGAAGACGTTGGCCGGCGTCACCGCGATCGTCAAAAGCGTCAGCCCGATTCCCGCCATGCGGCGCGTGCGTCTGATCGTGATGCCGGCGGCGCCGAGCAATTCGAACACGCCGCTGACGATCACGGCCAGGATGGGCGCGGGCACGAACGGCGGCACGATCTTCACAAACGACGGCATGAGGAGAAAGTGGCAGACGCCGCCGATCGCGAACCAGAGGAACACGAATGTCAGGGCGAGACGTCGTGCGACGGACATTGGCGGCGATGCAATGCTCGATAAACCCATGAGGCACCCGGCAGAAAAAGCAGGAAGGGGATTGCCCTGTGCATTGCGCGGCGATTTACACGGCGTCTTACACGGCGTCTTACACGATACCCGCACGCAAAAATCAGCCCCAAACAAAAAACCGCCCAGCAAGCTGGGCGGTTTTGGCCTTGGTTTAACAAGGAAATTCTGGTCGGGGTGAGAGGATTCGAACCTCCGGCCTCTACGTCCCGAACGTAGCGCTCTACCAGGCTAAGCTACACCCCGAAAATTTACTCAGAGACGGTTCGTTTCCTTTTCAGGACTGTCTCGCCGTCGAGTAAGAACATAATTCTAGCAGGCTCTCTTTGAAAATGGAATCCGGAAACGAAGAAATTGCATTCGCGGCCGCTTGCGCTTCCTGACGTGCACATTTCAGCGTGTGATCGAGCGCGCCCGACGTGGTGATGGCTTCGAAAATGGTATCGAATTTGTCGGTCCCGCCTTGCTCGATAGCCTCGCGAGCCAACGCCGCCTGTTCCGCCGTGCCGTGCTCCATCAAATAGATGAGCGGCAACGTGGGTTTGCCTTCGCGCAGATCGTCGCCGGCGTTCTTGCCCATGGATTCCGCCGTGCCCGTGTAGTCGAGCCAGTCGTCCATGATCTGGAATGCCGTGCCGATGCGCCGTCCGAATTCCGCCGCCGCGGCTTCCGTCTTTGCATCCGATCCGGAGAGCACTGCGCCGAGCTGCGCCGCCGCTTCGAAAAGCTTTGCCGTCTTGTAGCGGATCACCTGCATGTAGCGCGCTTCGTCGACATCCGGATCGTGCATGTTCAGCAACTGCAGCACTTCGCCTTCGGAGATCACGTTGGTCGCAACCGACAGGATTTCCATCACGCGCATCTTGCCCACGCCGACCATCATCTCGAACGAACGCGAATACAGGAAATCGCCGACCAGCACGCTCGCCGCGTTGCCGAAGATCGCGTTCGCGGTCTTGCGGCCGCGCCGGAGATCGGATTCGTCGACGACGTCATCGTGCAGCAGGGTCGCCGTATGAATGAACTCGACGACTGCGGCCAGTTCGTGCCGATGGCCGGTCTTGTCGCCGAGCGCGCCCGACACCAGAAGCAGCAGCGCGGGACGAAGCCGTTTGCCGCCGGCCCCGATGATGTACTCGGAAATCTGGTTGATCAGCATCACTTCGGATGCCAGGCGCTGCCGGATGACGCGATTGACCTGCTGCATGTCCTCGGCGATAGGCTCGAGCACGTTGGCGGCGTTTGGGGAGGAAGTGGCTGTGGACGACATGATCGGCAATTAGGGTAGTGCCGCGAATTATAAGGCGAATCGGCCGATCGACGCCTCTAATAGACGCCTTGGACCATCCAGCCTCGCTTCACGTGCGGCATGACGCGGTAATGATCAGGATAATATTGCGTTCGCCTCGGGTGCCTCGCATCCCCCCGCGCCCCGTCCTGGCACAGCGGCGGCGCATTTTCGCGACGAACAAGGGTTTTGACGGAGAGCCTAACTCTCTGTATAATCACGCGTTTTCGCGCACGGTGTGCGGAAAAATGAATTCAGAGTGAGGTTCTCAATGTACGCGGTCATAAAAACCGGTGGCAAGCAGTATAAAGTTGCTGTCGGCGAAAAATTGAAAGTAGAACAGATACCGGCAGACATTGACGCTGAAATCACGCTCGACCAGGTTCTCGCAGTAGGCGAAGGTGAATCGATTCAGTTCGGTGCACCGCTGGTCAGTGGGGCTTCCGTCACATGTACCGTCGTGTCCCAAGGTCGTCACAAGAAGGTCACGATCTTCAAGATGCGTCGCCGGAAGCACTACCAAAAGCACGCTGGCCATCGCCAGAACTATACCGAATTGCGTATCGACGCCATCAACGCTGCTTAAGCGTCGAGTCGATAAGCTAAACGGTCAAGGAGCTATCAAATGGCACACAAAAAAGCAGGCGGGTCATCCCGCAATGGTCGCGACTCTGAATCAAAGCGCCTCGGCGTGAAGGTTTATGGCGGCCAGGCAATCAACGCAGGCGGCATCATTGTTCGCCAGCGCGGCACGCGCATGCACCCGGGCGACAACGTCGGCATTGGCAAGGATCACACCTTGTTCGCGCTGACGGACGGCCACGTCACGTTCACGACGAAGGGCGCAGCAAAGAAGCATCTGGTCAACGTCGTCCCGGCTGCCTAAGTAAGATTCAGGCACGGGCTTCAGGACCGGAACAGGCCCCGCGAAGTTCGCGGGGCTTTTTTTATTGGCTGATTTTTTCGACCAGCCAAGTAGTGACATATATCGAATGGTCTAGTGGCTGGCATCGGCTGGTCGCGGCAAAATAGCGGAACACCGCTGAAACACGGGACGGAGCAACTCATGAAGTTCATTGACGAAGCGAGAATTGAAGTCATCGCCGGCGACGGAGGGGATGGCAGCGCGTCGATGCGGCGCGAGAAGTTCGTCCCGTTCGGCGGACCGGACGGCGGCGACGGCGGCCGGGGCGGCAGCGTGTACGCGGTCGCGGATCGCAACATCAACACGCTGATCGACTATCGTTACGCTAAGAAACACCAGGCGCGCAACGGCGAAAACGGCCGCGGCGCTGACTGTTACGGCAAGGGCGGCGACGACATCATCCTGCGCATGCCGGTCGGCACGATCATCGCGGATACGGAAACGGGCGAGCTGATCGCCGATCTGACCGAGCACAACCAGAGCGTGTTGATTGCGCATGGCGGCGCGGGCGGTCTCGGCAACCTGCATTTCAAGTCGAGCACGAACCGCGCGCCGCGCCAGAAAACTGAAGGCAAGCCCGGCGACCGGCGCATGCTGCGTCTCGAGCTGAAAGTGCTGGCCGACGTCGGTCTGCTCGGCATGCCGAACGCCGGCAAGTCGACATTTATCTCATCCGTGTCGAATGCGCGGCCGAAAATCGCCGATTATCCGTTCACCACGCTCGCGCCGAATCTCGGCGTGGTGCGCGTCGGGCCGGAAAAGAGCTTTGTGATCGCGGACATTCCGGGCCTGATCGAAGGTGCGGCGGAAGGCGCGGGGCTCGGTCACCGGTTCCTGCGGCACTTGCAGCGCACGGGCGTGCTGCTGCATCTCGTGGATCTGGCCCCGTTCGACGAAGCCGTCGACCCGGTTCAGGAAGCGCGTGCGATCGTCAACGAACTGCGCAAGTACGACGAAGCGCTGTACGAAAAACCACGCTGGCTGGTGCTCAACAAGCTGGATATGGTTCCGGACGACGAGCGCAAGGCGCGCGTGGCGGACTTCATCAAGCGTTATGAATGGGACGGTCCGGTGTTCGAAATCTCGGCGCTGACCGGCCAGGGCTGCGAAGGCCTGACGTACGCCATCTTCGACTACATCTCGAAGAACTCGGACGCATCGCGTGCGGCGGAAGCCGAAGACCTCGCCGCCGACGTGCGTTTCCGCGACGAGCCCGCAGTCGCGGCGCCTCAGCCAGCGCCGGAAATCGACGAAGACGAAGACGAAAACGAAGCGTAAGAAAAGCCAGGCCCGTGGTGTATCGAGGAGAAATGCGTCAGATGCGTTCCGTCATAGCCGCTTCGAAGCGACTCGTAGTGAAAGTGGGATCGAGCCTCGTGACAAACGATGGCCGCGGGCTCGATCATGCAGCCATCGCGCGCTGGGCCGCGCAGATCGCAGCGTTGCGCGCTCAGGGCAAGGAAGTCGTGCTGGTCAGTTCGGGCGCGATTGCCGAAGGGATTCATCGGCTGGGCTGGACAAAGCGGCCGCGTGAAATCGACGAGTTGCAGGCCGCCGCGGCAGTCGGGCAAATGGGGCTGGCGCAGGTCTACGAAAGCAGTTTCGGCAAGCACGGCATCCGGACCGCACAAATTCTGCTCACGCATGCCGATCTGGCCGATCGCGAACGTTATCTGAACGCACGCTCAACGCTCCTGACCTTGCTGCGCCTGGGTTGCGTGCCGATCATCAATGAAAATGACACCGTCATCACCGACGAAATCAAATTCGGCGACAACGACACGCTCGGCGCGCTCGTGGCGAATCTGATTGAAGGCGACGCGCTGATCATCCTCACCGATCAGCGCGGTCTGTTCACCGCCGATCCGCGTCACGATCCATCGGCGACTTTGGTCGAACAAGCCGATGCCGGCACGCCGGAACTCGAAGCCATGGCGGGGGGCGCGGGGTCTAGCCTCGGGCGCGGCGGCATGCTGACCAAGATTCTTGCGGCAAAGCGCGCGGCGCACAGTGGCGCGAATACCGTGATTGCGAGCGGGCGAGAGTCGGATGTCCTGACGCGACTCGCTTCGGGCGAGATGATCGGTACGCAACTCGTTGCCCGGACGGCGCGGATTGCGGCGCGAAAGCAATGGATGGCCGATCACCTGCAGGTGCGCGGACACGTGGTTATCGACAACGGCGCGGTCGAGAAGCTCACGGCGGGCGGCAAAAGCCTGCTGCCAATCGGTGTGATCGATGTCCACGGCGCGTTCGCGCGTGGCGAAGTGATCGCGTGCATGAATCCGGCCGGACACGAAGTGGCGCGCGGCATTACGAATTACAGCAGCTCGGAGGCGCGGCTGATCCAGCGCAAACCAAGCGGCGAGATCGAAACGGTGCTCGGCTACATGCTGGAGCCGGAGCTCATTCATCGCGACAATCTGGTCCTTGCCTGACCGGTCGACCACGAAAAAAGCCGCCAACTGGCGGCTTTTTCATTTAACGCGACGCTTAGTGGTAGTTCGATACCGCTGTCCGTTTCATCTGAATATTTGACAAGATTTGCTGTGCCGTTCCCGTCGGCAGTTTGTTTGCACAGAAATAATCCTGATACAGCGCCGAGTGATATGAATTCAGCTCGCCGGTTTCAATGCGCGCAAAGTCCCGTTCCACCGCACGATCCCAACCTGTCTGGTCCTCGTTGATGCTCGCGTAGAGGCGCCAGTTGAAGTTGTCGCAGCGGATCCCTTCGTAGTTCACGTTGCGCGCGCCGGCCGGACTTTGCACCACGACCGTGTAGCGAATCACGCCGTCATCGCCGACGCTGAGCGATTTTTTATCGATGAAAAAACTGAGC
>NZ_CAXTGZ010000298.1:0-7165 GCF_964243625.1 uncultured Caballeronia sp. | reverse complement strand
GCGCGCGTTCGCCGAGGTTTCCGCTTCATAGATCGTCGCAGCAATGCCGTGAACATGGAGGACTCGGGCGAGTGTCAGCCCGCCCAGCCCCGCACCGATGATAGCGATTGAAGTATTCCTGATCGACGTGTTCATTGAGCCTTGATTGTCAGTTTCGCAGCCGCAAGACCGTGTCCCGGCTATTGCGACCGCTATGGAACGGTATTCCATTCATTTTGGAACGCCATTCCATCGGTGTCAACTTGGAACGTTATTCCATATCTGCCAAAATGGGGTATGCCCAAAAAAGTACCGAGCGTTAAACGACGTAAAGAGTCGCTCTCACGGGAGCGTGTCATCGAGGTGTCGATCGAACTACTGGACAGCAGTGGAGAAAGTGGGCTCACATTTCGCGCCCTGTCAGAGCGGCTCGTCACGGGTCCCGGCGCGATTTATTGGCACATCGACAGCAAGAGCGAGTTGCTGACCGCCGCCTGCGACTCCATCGTCGCTCGCACGATGAACGCGCCCACGGCCAGCGGAACACCGGAGGCGATCATTCGATCCCTTGCGCTCGGCCTGTATGACGCGATTGATACGCACCCTTGGGTAGGCTCGACGCTTACGCGTGCTCCGGGGCAGTTGCCCATAGTGCGCATTCTCGAGCGCATTGGCCAGCAGGTTTGCGCTCTTGGCGTGCCGGACGAGGAACAGTGGGCAACGGTGTCCGCGTTACTGAACTACATAATCGGTGTCGCTGGGCAGAACGCGGACAATACGCAATTCGCTCGAACGCATAACCTCGACAGAGCCAGTTTCCTGGAGACGGTTTCGACCGTCTGGTCTCAACTCGATCCGGTCGAATACCCGTTCGCACGTAGCGTTGCCAGCCAGTTGCCTTCTCACGACGACCGTGCCGACTTTATTGCCGGCATTGATCTGATCCTTCGCGGGGTCGCGGGCGCGGGCTAACGTTGATATGGAGCGCCGAACGCCCGCAGCGGAAAGTCCACTGGGGACGGTTCTTGGATTGAAATGTTAAGCGTCCTGCGAAAAGTGGATAATTTATATTATGTCAAATATGCTAGGCATCCTTGATTCACGGCGATGGAGTTGGGACAATTATGTCAGCTGGGGTGTCTGGCGTTGTGCGCGTTATGGCCATCGCATTTGCCTAAACCCCGCGCACTTACGATCTTGGTGCGCCAACGCGATTTATTTTCGAGCAGAATTGTCGCAAACAACACACGTGTGCAACGCTCTCCTTCGGAGCTGCCTCATCGTCCGCAATGAATTGGCACGTTACCGCACCACGCACTGCCTCCAACCGGGTCAACGATCATCGAGTTTTTGGGCCAGCGCGCTTTATTGCCATGTCGAACGGCGTGGACCGCTTGCGTTCTCCGGTCAGACGATAAATGGCATTGGCCTTCATCGATGATCGACTCGACCGCGAACACATCGGGAATGTAGCTGACCGCCCGATACCAACCCGTCGGAACGCCCGTTCATGACGGACCCAGCCAATGTCCAGATGCGGCGCACGGTACATGAACTCGCCCGCGTTGATGGCCTCGGTGGTGCTGTAGTCCATACGATCCGCGCGATCGAAATAACCCGGCTCCCATTGCTCCGGCGAAGCCGGCGAAACCGGTTTGCCGGTCTTTACTGCGAGGTACGTGACTTCGAACAACCAGTATTTGGACTTTGCGCGTGCGCCTCAGAAGCGATGGCAAACGGCACGATCAAGCATGTCTACGTCTTTCTCATTTTGGACTCCTTTATATTATGGATGTCTTTAACTTAAATCCCAATGACGCAAAGAATCTCGTCTCCCTCCTACAAAGAGCAACGGAGCGACGGCGTCGCTCCGTTGCGTACTGCTTTATGCAGCAATGACTTTCGTCATCGGCTTTTCACCGGAAGGGAGATTGAAGAGGGAAAGCCGAGTCGAAAGGTTTGCCACCAACCCCGACAAAGCCGAGAGCGTCTTCACCGCACCAAACACGTAATAATCCGGGCGCACGAGGATCGCCTTCACGCCATGTTCATCGAAGAATTGCCGGTATTTGCCGCTCACGTCGAATAGCACGCGCCCCGGCACGGTCTTGTCCGCGTCTGCGGTGATGCCAACGGTCTGCGCGCCGATCCGGGCGAGCGCTGCCTGCGAGACGGCGTCCAGATGCTGTTCAGGGTCCGCATCGAGCGCAATGATGTGAAAACCATTGGGCAGTGCGTCGTCGTAGCGCATCTGTTGCCCGTCGTTGGCGACCTGTCCATGCACGCTTAGTTGCCCCGCTGCACCGCAAGTTGAATAGCGTTCCTCACCGCAGATGAGACCATCGGTCAAGCCGGGGAATGGCGGCAAGGGCGGCACCTGACCCGACAGATAGGCATCGTCGCGCAGCTTCGCCTCGTCGGGATCGGAAATGCAGACGACCCGGCCCATTGCGATGGAAGCGTCGATGACGGCGCGCACCTGCGGGCGACGCTCCGGTGTGTAGCTTTCGAGAAGCTCCGGCGATGAGATACCCTTAAGTATCAGATCAAACCGCCACGCGAGGTTCCACGCGTCCCGAATACCCGAGCACATGCCCTGCCCCATGAAGGGCGGCATCTGATGCGCGGCGTCGCCTGCGAGCACGATGCGGCCGCTGTGCCAGTTCTCGGCAATCAGCGAACGGAACTTGTAGACGGCGAAGCGCACCAGCGTTGCTTCCTGTGGAGTGACCCACGAAGAGAGCAGTTCCCATACTTTCTCTGGTTTCTGCAGGTCCTCAACCGACTCGCGCGGCAGGCGCATGAATTCCCACCGTCGGTAACCGGGGCCGCCCGGCACCATCGTGGTCGGACGCGCCGGATTGCACCACTGGCCGATATCCGGCACGTCAAGCTTGACGCCTTCGTTAGGCTTAAGGTCAATGACAAGCCAGTCTTCCTGAAAACCCAGGTCTTCGAAAGCAATGTTCTCGGACTTGCGCACAAAGCTGTTGGCACCATCGGCACCGACCACATAGCGGGCGCGCACGGTCTGCGTCTCACCGGTCGGCACCCACGCGTTGCCGTCCATCTTTCCTTTGCGCATCGTTACTTCGCAGTGCTCGGGCAGCTGGCGTAAGCTGATCGCTTCCCAGCCCTGCTGGACGGAGACGCCGGCCAATGATTTGGCCTTTTCGTCCAGAAGCGCCTCAAGCGAAGGCTGATTGAACAGATAGCCAACCGGACCGTCACTAATGGATTCAGCCGACCAATCGATCTCGACCAGCGTCTTCCCGTCAGCGTTAAACCACTGGTACGTCGACGAGGGTTGCGAAATGCGTGCGACCTGCGCTCCGATACCCATTGCGTTAAAAATTCGCCGGATTTCGTGGTCGTGGAACACGGCGCGAGGCAGCGGATATAACGCCGGCCACCGGTCGAAAGCGGCAACCTTGTAGCCGCGTTCGCCTAGCAGGATGGACAAGGTCTGTCCGACGGGTCCGTATCCGACGATGACGACATCGAGAATGTTTTGGTCAGCCATTTGAGTCCACCTGCTAAAAAAAGGATGAGTCGTACCCCTGGCGCCAGACGATCCGGCTGCCATCAAAAAGATCCGTTGGAAAGACCTGCTTTAACCTTCGGGAACGACACCGGCCACATCCGCCGGCGCTTCAGTGTTGTGGATGAAATTGTCCGGAACAGCTGGACCCCAAAGATAAAGGGAATCTTCCGGAGGAAAGTCGCCCGCCGGCCATTCCCGCCCCGCCGAGACAAAGTCGATATCGGCCGAATACTCGCAGAACGAGCCCCACGGGTCCTGAACATAGTGGAAGTAGTTCGAGCCCAGCACGTGCCGGCCGGTGCCCCACCCTTTGTCGTAACCTGCCGCAGCCATCTGCGAAGCACCTTCGCCTACGAGGTTGACGTTATCAACGTCCCAGGCTGAGTGATGCCATCCGCGCGCCGTACTTTTTGCAAAGGCGACCAGATGATGGTCGCTCCCGTGCGGCGCGTGCGTGAACGCGATAATGTCGCGCGATTTATCCGACAGTCGCAATCCGAGCGCCCGGCGATAAAAGTCGAGCGCACCCAGCACATCGGGCGTGAACAGGAGCACATGCGAAAGGCGTCTGGGCCGCACGAGCGCGCTGGACGATCGGGTGTGCGAGCCGCGCTCATCCGCGGCGCTTCCCGCAACGACACAGGGGGTCTTGCTCGAAGGGCTTGTCTTGGGACCAGTCTTGACCTGAATCAGGTTTCCGTCCGGGTCATGGAACCAGAAAGCTTCACCGTCGGGCGCGGGGTCGCGCTCAACGACAACGGCGCCGGCCGCCTTCACCTGACTCAGGATGGCCTCGAAATCTCTTTCGAAGCAACTGAAGCTCAGATAGGCGAGTGACTTTCTGTCCGACGGCAGGATGCGAGCCCAACGGTGGCCATCAACCGCCCGAAGCTCTAACTGTCGTGCTTCTCCGGCACCCGAAGAAACGTCGAATCCGAAGGCGCGAAAAAATCGGTCTGCGTCCGCTATCGAGGGAACGTTGAGCGCGAAGTGGTCGATCGAATGCACACTTGCGCCGTCGGGAACGGCTACCGCATCAGCCATGACTGTCTCCATTGGTGTGTTCTGTTGCGCCGACTCGGCGGCCGGCTTGGGTTCGCGGCGCGGCCCGCCGCGTCGCCTGCTGGGATGCTTGTTGGGTCGCTTAACCAGCGGTCTCGTCGGCGATCACGTTTCTCAGCGTTCCGATTTTTTCAACACTGACTTCGCACACGTCGCCAGCTTTCATGAAGACCTTGGGGTTGCGCGCCCAGCCGATACCCGAAGGCGTCCCAGACACGATGACATCACCCGCTTCCAGCGTGATCGCCTCGCTGATGACGCTGATGAGGGTGGCGACGTCAAAAACCATTGAGTCCGTATTGGCAGACTGCACAACTTCGCCGTTTAGCCGCGTCTCAAGTAGCAGGCCCTTGGCGCCCGCAGGCAATTCGTCGGCCGTTACCAGATCGGGGCCAAAGGCGCCGGTGCCGTCAAAGTTCTTGCCCACCGTCCACTGCGGCGTCTTGAACTGATATTCACGGACCGAGCCGTCATTGAACAGCGCATAACCGGCGACGTGCGCCAGCGCGCTTTCCTTGGTGATATGACGACCGCCCTTGCCCAGTACAACGGCAATTTCGCCTTCGAAGTCGAGCCCTTCCGAGTCCGTAACGCGCGGACGGATCATTGGCTCCTCATGCGCGATCAGACTCGTGTGCACGCGGAAAAACAGCGTCGGGTAGTCCGGCTGCGCATAATTGCTCTCCGACGTGTGGTCGGCAAAGTTCAAACCGACGCAGATGATCTTTGGGGGACGGCGCAACGGCGGCAGGAACTTCAGGCCCTGCGCCGCGATCTTTTCTCCACTGGTACTCTCTTGAGCGTAATCGTTCAAGTGGACGCCGCGCGCGAGCAATGATTCCAGAGTTTCGTCACCCAGAATCCGCACCTGCGCACCCTCACGCACGCCCAGGGTTGCCTTGCCGTCCCGTTCAAAACTCACAAATCGCATTACTGCCTCCTGTTAATGCCCGGGTGACGGGCCGGGGAACACATTTATTTCGTATTGACATATTTGTCACTTCTAATTCTAGTTGATTTGACAAAATGGTCAACTAGAATACGTATAGGAGATACCCGCATGCCACATTGTTTAAAATCTCATACGAAATAAGGGGAAATGCCGTGCCGAAATTACCGACCGTCGAAAACTATCAAACACGCGTCGGGGCATTGCGCCGGGAGAAGACTCGCAACCGCCTCATCGAAAGCGCCTTAGGCGTATTTGCTGAGAAAGGGCCCGACGCGCCGCTCATCGATGACTTCATCGCCGCGGCGGGCGTTGCACGCGGCACGTTCTATAACTACTTTCGTACCACTGCCGAATTGCTGTCCGCAGTGGTGGGAGAAAGCAGCGATGAAGTACTGGGCGTCATCGACCCGGTGGTAAGGGAAGTGCAAGATCCGGCGCGGCGCGTGGTGATGGGTTCGCGGCTCTACATGCAGGTGGCTGTGCGCTATCCGCTATGGGGCGCGTTCATTACCAGGATCGGCACAAGACGTGGGTCGCGCGGTCGCCTGCTCGATGAGTACCTGACGAGGGACCTCACGGCAGCGATCGACCTCGGGAGATTCCGGGTGGCCGATGTAGCCGTGGCACGCGACATCGCGCTGGGCTCGATCATGTACGGCATCGAAACGCTTCTTTCAGGCGAAGCCCCGGTCAACTATGCGCAGCAGTCCATGTACGCCCTGCTTCAGGCGTTCGGCATCAACGCTGACGAAGCGAGGGAACTCGCCTATGAGCGCGTCGTCGAATGTCCCGAACCGCGCGGCGTGATCTTTGAGCGGGGAAGCACTGCTCCTGTCGCGAACGAAGTCAACATTAATGAACAATCGCTTCCCGTCTCCAGCTAAAAGGCGACGCGAGGACGCGGCAAGATCCGACATTATTGAGACGGTACGGAACTACCGGTCACAGTGGCTTGATGTCCTACGCTATTCGCCGGGGCAACGAGGACAACAGCTCACGTACCACCCCTTCTCGACTGGCTCGTGAGGCTTTCCCCTCTGCAATGTCGCGCAGATCCCGCCTGGCAACGTGCATGCGCGGTGGCATCGGAACAACCTTGTCGCGCTGGTCGCGCTGCGAAGTGGAATTGGTCCATCCGAAGCGTCATATTGGAACGATTTCCGGTCATCAAGTGCCACCGCGAGGGTTGCCGTGGCTACGTCTAACAAAGGCGGATCATCGGGGACATCGGGTCGGATGGACGGATCGACCTTTCCGTAGTTTTTGTCTCCAATGATGTACTCATGCACGTCGCCACCGTCCCACCCGATGGTCATAAGCAAGAAGACGTAAAGCCTGGAAAGCTCAACTGATCCGCGAACGAGAATCTGCCGCCAAAGCGCTGGTCTGAGGCCCAGTAGTTCAACCCGCAACTGATAGACGAACTCTGGAGACCTGACCATTCGCAACGTGGGTTTGCGACTGCTTGATTTGCGTGCTTGAGCCATTTGATGGTCCGTTAGGCCGCAGCTGAGTGGCCTGTTCAACGGGCATCAGGCGCCACGTCGGTTTTGTCGCAATAAGGATGGATGGGCGATTTAAGGCGACTCACGGACATCGTCGAACAAAGACTTGATGCGGGCGTGCGG
>NZ_CAXTGZ010000297.1:0-7174 GCF_964243625.1 uncultured Caballeronia sp. | reverse complement strand
GGATACGGCCCGTCAAACTGCTCGACATACGCGTGATGTGAAACCAGCCCGACGCCTGAGTTCCAGTAATGCAGCGCGAACGCACCGGGTTCCAGCACAAAACGCGATGGGGCATCGGCATGCAGATCCAGCACGACCTGATGCGCAGTCGATGGCGCTATCGACGCGATCGTCCCGCCAAAACGTCGATGCACCGGCCGATGCACATGCCCGCACAACACACGTTCCACGTTCGGATGCTTCGCGATCAGCGCCTCGAGCTTGCCGGCAGCTTCGGCGTCGAGCGCCATGTCGTCCATATGTCCGATACCGGTTGCAAACGGCGGATGATGCAACGCGACGATAACCGGCCGCTCACGTGCTTCGTCCAACTGCTGTCCGAGCCACTGCAAGCGCGCGTCGCACAAAGTGCCGGGACTTGCATGAGGAATTTGCGAATCCAGCGCGATGACCCGTAACTCGCCAAGATCGAACGCGAATTGCACGAAGTCGCCATCTGCACCCTCTTTCCGCAAATAATCGGCATCGAATACTTCGCGCAGCGTGGCGCGGTCGTCGTGATTGCCGACCATCACATACACCGGCATGGTCAGCGGCTTCAGACAATCCGCCACATGCCGGTACTCTTCCACTGTCCCGAAGTCTGTCAGGTCCCCCGTCACCAGGACCGCATCGGGTCGCGGACTCATTGCGTTGAGACGCTCCACACAACGACGCAGACAAGCGGCGGTATCGACTTTTCGATAAGCCAGCGCACCAGGAACCTTGATATGCAGGTCGGAAATTTGAGCTAACAGCATGACGGTATTTCTCCAGATTAGTGCAGCGCGACCCAGCCCTCGTCACGTACCGATATCCCTACGATAGTCCCTTGCGCGAGTTCCACCCGGCCGGGGACATCGACAATCAATGCATCGGCGGCAGCATCCTTGATCTTGAGGCGTGTGCGTTCGCCAAGGAACATTGCCGACTCCACCGCGCCGCGTAATTGCGCGGACTCGGGATTGACGAGTTCGGCGTCCTCCGGGCGGAAAAACACTTCTGACCGGCCGCCATCCTGAACACGCAACTGCGCGACGAGTCCCTTCACGTTGATCGCGCCGCCGGACGCAATGAACGCATCATCGCGGCACTCACCGGCCACACGATTCAACGTGCCGATAAACTGTGCGACCGCGCGCGTCGCGGGCTGGTAATAGATTTCGCGCGGCGTGCCGCATTGTTCAATCCGCCCTGCACTCATCACCACGATGCGGTCAGCAAGCGCCATCGCCTCCGACTGATCGTGCGTGACGTAAATGCTCGTCACGCGAAGCTCGCGCAACAGTGCGTTCATCTCGGCACGCAGGGTTTCGCGCAGACGGGCATCGAGGGCGGTCAGGGGTTCATCGAGCAACAAAACACGCGGTCTCGGCGCCAATGCGCGTGCAAGTGCAACGCGTTGCCGCTGCCCGCCGGACAACTCGGTGATCGGCTTGTCGGCGTGCGCGGTGAGTTCGGTCATCGACAGCAATTCATCGACCCGGCGCCGCGCCGCCGATGCCTCCACCTTCTGAATGCGCAGACCATAACCCACGTTGCCGCGCACCGTGAGGTTCGGGAACAGCGCATAGTTCTGGAATACCATGCCGACCTGACGACGTTCAATAGGCAGTGCGGTGACATCGTCGGCGCCAAAACGGACGTGGCCACCCGCGTCGGGCTTCTCGAGCCCGGCGATCAGGCGCAATGTAGTCGTCTTGCCGCAACCCGATGGCCCAAGCAATACAAGCGTTTCGCCGGGTTCTATCGATAAATCGACGGGTTCGAGCACGCGTTGTCCGCGGAACGTTTTCGCGCATCGGCTGAGGGTGACTGGGACGGCTTCGAGTCTCATCGTGCGGTCTTTACGGTTGGAGTTTGAACGGGCAGCGGGTCGGGGACACGCCGCAATGCACGTTTGCGTTTTGCCGCCGCGCGAGCGCTTTGTGCGCCGGCAGGATCGACGCCGAGCCACTGCATCGCGATCAACAATGGCAGCGTCATCAACAGGAAAAGTATCGTGTATGCGCTGCCGATTTCAAGGCGCATCGACGCATAGGCATCGGCGAGTCCGACGGGAAGCGTTTTCGTGTCGGGCGTATGCAGCATCCACGTCAGGTTGAATTCGCCGATGGACAACGTCAGCACCGCAAGCGCGCCGGCAACAATGCCAGGCCGCGCATTGGGCAGCACGATGGTAAAAAACCGCTGTGTGAACGACGCACCAAGGCTCGCTGCACCTTCTTCCATCGTGCGCAGGTCCGTTCCAGCGCAAACGGCCGCGACCGAGCGCACCATGAACGGCAGCGTGAACACGACGTGCCCTGCCACGATGAACCACATGCTGGAGCGAAACGCGCTCCAGCCGCCATACACGGAAAGCAGCGCTAGCGCCGTGGCAAGTCCGGGCAAGGCAATCGGCAATACGAGCAGCTCTTCGATCCACCTCGCCGAGCGGCTGTTGCTGCGCGCGAGCGCGTAGGCTGCGGGCACGCCTATCGCGAGCGTGATGGCGAGCGTGGCGAGCGCGATTTCTATCGATAACCAGACGGAGCCCTGGTACATCGCCCATACTTGCCCGAGCCATTTGAGCGTGAGTCCGCTCGATATGCCGCGAAAGTAATTGACGGTCAGGCCGGCCATCACCGACATCACGACGGGCACGACCATGAACGCGACGAGCGCGAGTGTGACGACCGTTTGTGCAGCAACGAGCAGACCGCGCGGCTTCATGAATTCAGGCATCGGTTGACCTCATGCAGTGGCCGCGACGGTCGCGCCGGTCAGACTGCGCGCAACCGCCAGCACCGCCCACGTGACAAGACCCAGCACAATCGACAAGGCCGCCGCCGTTGCCAGGTTCGCGTTGAGCGTGAACTCGGTGTAGATGGTCATAGGCAAGACGTCGAGGTCGGTGGCAAGCGTGAACGCCGTGCCGAATGCGCCCATCGCGGTCGCGAAACAGACGGCGCCCGCCGCGATCAACGCGGGCATCAGGGCGGGCAGGACGACATCGGCGAAGATCCGCCACGGCGATGCACCCAGCGAACGCGCCGCCTCTTCGAGCGACGCATCGAGCTTGGTTGCAGCCGCCATGACGGTGACGATCACGCGCGGTATGGAGAAGTAGAGATAGCCGAGGAACAAACCGCTGAGCGAGTACGCAAACACCCAGCGATCGCCGGTGAGCCGCGTGGAGATGGCGCCGATCAAACCCTGGCGTCCGGCCAGCATGATCACCATGAATCCCACCACCACGCCCGGAAACGCGAGCGGGAACGTCAGCAACGCGACCAGCAGGCGCTTCGCCGGCACATCCCGGCGAGCGAGGAACAAGCCCGCCACTGTCGACAACACCAGCGTCGCCGCCGTCACCGCCAGTGACAACGCGATCGTCGCGACGAGGCTGTGCAGATAGCGCGCATTGGTCAGCACCTCGCGATACGCGCTCAACGCATTGGGCACGGCGCTCGCCTGCAGCAGCGCAACGAGCGGCAGCAACCAGAACGCGATGAACACCGCGAGCGCGGGCGCGAGCAACGCAATCCGTGCGCGCGTGGAGAAGGTGGAATCTTGCATGTCTGAAAATCAGTGCATCACACGAAGATACTCTTCGCCGAACGCACTTTGCTTCGCAGCCATCTTCGCGAAATCGACATCCTTGGCACGCGCATAGTCGGATGCCGGCAGGAATTTGGCGGCGACATCGGGCGGCAGCGTACCGCCACGCACCGGACGCAGGAACGCGTTGGCCCACAAGCGCTGCCCTGCGTCGGACAGCACAAAATCGAGCACCTTCTCGCCGTTCGCCTGATGCGGTGCGCCTTTGACGAGGCTCATCACATACGGCACGACGATGGTCCCTTCCTTCGGAATCACGAACTCCACGTTCGCGTGATCCTTGTATTTCGCTCGATAAGCATCGAAGTCATAGTCGAGCAGGATTGGAATCTCACCGGACATCACACGCGCGTACGC
Organism: uncultured Caballeronia sp.; assembly: GCF_964243625.1. Classification (NCBI taxonomy): domain Bacteria; kingdom Pseudomonadati; phylum Pseudomonadota; class Betaproteobacteria; order Burkholderiales; family Burkholderiaceae; genus Caballeronia; species uncultured Caballeronia sp. Next base: position 3,175 of record NZ_CAXTGZ010000297.1, on the reverse strand, counting down.
AGTCTGCTTCGGCACGATCGGCGCGTTGGATTTCATCTTCGCAAACCAGTCGAGGCCGGGCTTGAAGTTATCGAGCGTACCGCCCAGCGCCTGGTTCACCGCAACCGCGCCGGCATAGCCCACGAACGCGGACGATGGATCCAGATACCCGACCATGCCCTTGTATTCCGGCTTCAACAAATCAGCCCATGAACGCGGCACGGGTTTGCCATCGAGCGCATCCTTGTTCACGAAAAAGCCCAGCGTACCGGAGTGGATTGCGAACCAGTAACCGTTCGGGTCCTTCATGCCGGCCGGGATATCGTTCCAGTGCGCCGGCTTGTACGGCTGCACGAGATCCTTGTCCTTCGCCTGGAACGCCGACGACACGCCGAGATACACCACGTCGGCAATCGGGCTCTTCTGCTCGGCCATCATCTGCGCGATGGCCTGGCCGGAGTTCTTGTTGTCGAAGGGAACACGAATGCCCGTCTGCTTCTGGATGGCTTCGATCTGGCTCGCCCAGTCGGCCCATTCCGGCGAACAGTTGTAGCAGATCGCGGTGCCGTCGGCATACGCGGCGCCAGCCGCGCAAAAGGTGGCCGTCGCGGCAAGCAGCGTGGCGAGGAGTTGACGGATTTTCATGCAGGATTCTCCGGTTCGAGAGCGGCCATCCGGGCCGCAGGTTCGATGTATGACGCGATAGTCGCGCCGGTTCGCACGTTATGAGGCAACTTGAAGGGAATGGGCTCATTAGCTTCGTTCGCGGCTTCGTCGATGGCTTTGCTGTCGGGCAAACCGAGCTGCTTCGCCAGATGACGCCATGCGTGCCGGCCGATCTCGCGATTCGGCGTGGCGACGCTCGAAAGCGCGGTCGATAACCACTCGCCGAGTGGAATGCCATCGAAGCCGAGCACGGAGATATCGCCGGGAACCAGCAGACCCGCATGACGCAGCCCGCGAATCACGATCATCGCGAGGCGGTCGTTGCTGCAAAAGAGCGCGGTCGGACGGCGCAGCGGGTCCGAGAGATGCGCGAGCAAGCTGGCCGGCAACTCTTCCGCGTTGAAGTCCATCTCGAGCGGTGCGTAGGGCGTGAGGCCGGCGTCGAGCATGGCATTTTCATATCCGCGGTACCGCAGCCGGGCGCGATCCGATTCGGCAAACGACCCGGCAAGCATCAGGATGCGTTTGTGGCCGCGCTGCAGGAGTGCGCGCACGCCATCGCGCGCGGCCCTCCTGTTATCCACCGATACCGCCGCACGGCACGCGGTGTCGTTATGCGCGAGCACATACGGCAACCCGATGCGATCGAGTTCATCGAGCAGCGGATTGGATTCGGCATCGGCCACGGTCGCAATCAGGCCGTCCACGCGCTGCTCGCGCAAGGTCTCGATGGCGCGGCGTTCGCGCCCACTGTCGTAGGCGGTGGTCATCAGCATCAGCCGATAGCCGCTGGCGGACGCGGCTTCATCGATACCTTGCAGCGACTCTGCAAACACCGGATTGGCGAGCGTCGGCACGACCACGCCGACGAGCCGCGTGCTCACCCCACGAAGCTGCCGGCCGCGCGCGCTGGGCATGAAATCCAGCGCTTCGATGGACTCGCGCACCTTTGCGAGCGTCTCGGCGTTGAGCAGCTCCGGCGTGTTGAGTGCACGCGATACGGTGGCAATGGAGACGCCGGAATGTGCGGCAACGTCTCTGATGGTGGAGTGCATGGGCCAGTCGGGAAAGAGATGAAAACGGTTACAGCGGACGGATTATCTGAGCGCCGTGTGACGCTGGCATGACTGCCTGTGAGCCAGAGCGTCATCTTTTTGGAACCCGTCCTTACCAACTCTTTCTGCTTGTTATGTGGAAGTAACCGTGACGAAAGCGCAGCGCCTTTTGCGCTTCATGTGCAGGTGTTCCAATGCGGGCGGAAACGAAAAATGGCCATCAAGTCCGGACTCGTCCCCACAGGCCACGCGGCCACCCGCTTTACACACAACAAACGACATCGGAGCTTCACACATGTTTCGTCGAGCCTTACTGGTTGGCGTACCCACTGCAGCAATGGCCATCGGCCTCTATGCATGCGGCGGCGGCAACGACAGCAACCCCGACTCGTCACAGTCGATCCAGAACCGTCTCGCGACGGCCACGCCGATCAAGCACGTCGTCGTGATCTATAACGAGAACGTCTCGTTCGACCATTACTTCGCGACCTACCCGAACGCGGCGAACCCGGCCGGCGAGCCGGTGTTCACGGCCGCCGCGGGCACGCCGGCGGTGAACGGGCTGAGCGGGGCGCTGCTGACGGCGAACCCGAACTTCACGAACACGTTGAATGGCGCAGCGGCTGCGAACCCGTTCCGTCTCGACCGTACGCAAGCTGCATCGGCCGACCAGAACCACGCTTATCGCGCGGAACAACAGGCTTATAACAACGGCGCGGCCGACCTCTTCCCGAAGTTCACGGGTAAAGGCACGGCGGGCGGCGCTGGTTCGTTTGGCACAGCCGGCCAGGTCATGGGTTACTACGACGGCAACACGGTCGGCGCGCTGTGGAACTACGCGCAACACTTCGCGATGAGCGACAACGCCTACACGGACACCTACGGTCCGTCGACGCCGGGCGCGCTCGAAGTGGTGTCGGGCCAGACCAACGGCATGCAGGTCGTGAAAGCGAGCCAGGGTCCGGTCAGCGCGACGAACACGGGCAGCTACTACGTCAATGACGGCCAGGGCGGCTTCACGATGATCAACGACGTCGACCCGGCTAACGACACGTGCTCGAGCACGACGGATACCGCGTTGATGGCCGGCAAGAACATCGGCGATCTGCTGAACGCGGCCAACATCTCGTGGGGCGGCTTCATGGGCGGCTTCAACCTGGCGACCGTGAACAGCAACGGCACGACGGCCTGCAAGCGCAGCACGTTGTCGCCGGTGGTGGGTCAGGCAACGGCCGACTACGTGCCGCACCACAACTGGTTCCAGTATTTCGCGTCGACGGCGAACCCGACGCACGCACGTCCGAGCTCGCAGGCTGCTATCGGCTTGTCGCTCGAAGCCGATGGCAAGACGCCGGAACCGGCTAACCACCAGTACGACACGGATGACTTCTTTGCATCGGTGAAGGCCGGTAACTATCCGTCGGTCAGCTTCATCAAGGCGCCGGCGTTCCAGGACGGCCACGCTGGATACTCGG
>NZ_CAXTGZ010000296.1:0-7179 GCF_964243625.1 uncultured Caballeronia sp. | reverse complement strand
TGAGTGGCGACAGCAAGAGCATGGATACTGTCACAGGCATTCTTTCGGACGCGCGGAATCGTTATGCATTGCCGGAAGAGTGAAGCACTGCGGGGCAAGTTGCACGCCCTACCCACGTAAAAAATCAGTAGTCGCACCGAATGCACGCACGAGGACCAAAACAGTTCAAAGGTGGGCGCGTTTCAACCTGAGGTGAAGCTGTCATGACTACGCTCGAAGCGAACACGCCGCTTCCCAAACTGCTCGGCTACGGCGGCGCGATCCCATTTATCGGGCTAGCACTGCTTGTGCACATGCTCGCCAACCATCAAGACGTAATGAGGCATGCGCTGTTGGGCTATGGCGCATGCATCGTGTCGTTCGTGGGCGCCGTGCACTGGGGCATATGGCTCGCAACAAATGGCAAGCGCGCGGCTGGCATTTTATGGAGCGTTGTTCCCTCGATCGCCGCCTGGGTCGTCCTTAGCGTCAACGATCAACTGTCTTGCCTCGCGATGGCGGCAGTACTTGTATCCTGCCTGATTGCAGATTTTCGTTTCCGCCAGCTTGGCGACCTTCCGCAATGGTACGTGCGAATGCGGATTACACTGACTACCGTGGGCGCGCTTTCGTTGATAGCAGGATCCTTTGGCGCGTAACCCTTGAAAGACTGATCGGGTGGCCGCCGCCGTCCCTTACTCGTGTTCGACATCGAAACCCATTAACCTGAACCATCGAGAAAAGCTCATGAAACGCGCAACCTGGAACGGAACGGTAATCGCATCGGCCGCCGATGACGAGATCAAGATGGTGGAAGGCAATCTGTACTTCCCACCCCACGCGCTGAAACTGGATTACCTGAAGCCGAGCGAGAAGGTCTCGACGTGCGGATGGAAGGGCGAAGCACATTATTACGACGTAGTCGTAGACGGCCAGACGAATGCGGACGCGGCGTGGTACTACGCAACCCCTCTCGACGCCGCACGCGAGATCGCCGGACACGTCGCATTTTGGCGCGGCGTCCGTATCGAGGACTAGCATCTTCTCAAGTGACTTGGCTCAATGCTCGATCAGGGCGATGCAACTCCTGCGCGCGCGGGTTGATGAAAAGTACCAGTGTGATGCCGGTTCAGGTCGCTCAGGAGCCCTGAGTCATCATCTAGACGGTTCTTGAGTTAACCCTCACACCTTTACATACGGAACAACCTATGACCGACCAGTCCGATCAAACGCAAACATCTGCTAACCACGCGCCCCGCCTCTTACACGTAATAGGGTCGCCAAGGGAGTTGCGTTCTGCTTCGCGCGAAGTCGCGGATTCATTCATCACCGCATGGCTCGCGGCAAATAGCAACGGTACAGTCGATACCCTCGACGTGTGGAGCACTGAACTTCCCGAATTCGACGGCTATGCTTTGGGCGCTAAATATGCCGCGTTGGAAGGCCGGGAGCGGACAAGCCAGGAGGTCGAGGTATGGGAAGCGATAACCGCATTGGCAGACCGATTTCGTAACGCGCAGTTGATCGTGTTCAGCGTTCCTATGTGGAACTTCGGAATCCCGTACAGGCTGAAACACCTGATAGACGTGGTGAGCCAGAAAGACCTTCTGTTCACTTTTGACGAGCGTGGATTACAGGGGCTTTTGACTGGCGTCAAAGGCGTAACGATCTCAGCGCGCGGCGCCGAGCTGGGCGCATTCGCTGAACATCAGGGCGCCTATATGTCCACGTGGTACGAGATGGTGGGGATAACGGAGCACCACGACATCGTCATAGAGAAGACTTTATACGGCTCCGAGGTTGACTCGAAGTCGCGAGCAGCCGGGCGCGATGCGGCGCTGGGTTTGGCACAAAGGCTGAAGGTTTGAAGGGGATGCATCTGAAAGTCCCGTTGCGTGCCCGTGAACCTGAGAAGTTCGATAAAAATGATTGCCACATAGTTGCGATGATCAGCCCGTGTCGCCGCCTGCGACCGGCAACACCGTGCCGGTGATATAACCGGCCTCGTCCGATGCAAGGAACAAAATGGGCGCGACCTGTTCCTCAAGGCTGCCGTATCGTTTGAAAAAGGTCGATTCAGTGACCTGCTGCACCGCTTCGTCCATCCAGGTCTTTTCCTGTTCGCTGTCGCCGGCAGCGTTGCGCGGGACGCGGCGCGGGGGTGCGTCGGTCCCGCCCGGCGCGGTGGCCATAACGCGGATGTTGTGCTCCGCGTACTCCATCGCGAGCGACTGGGTTATCGCGTTGACACCGCCCTTGGCCGCCGAATACGGGACACGGCGTATGCCGCGCGTGGCGTTCGAGGAAACATTGACGATGGTTCCGGCGCCGCGCTCGATCAAGTACGGCAATACGGCATGGCAGGTGTACAGGGTAGGCATGAGCGAGCGGCGAATTTCCGCATCGATCTGCTCCGGTTCGAACTCGGCATAGGGGCGCATGCGAATCGCGCCGCCGACTCCGTTGATCAAGATGTCGATCCCGCCGAATCGCTTAACTGCAAATGCCATTGCTGCGGCTGCGCCGGCATAGGTCTCGAGGTCGGCTACAAACCCAGCCGTCTCCCCGTCGTTGGCCTCGGCGGCGATCTCGGCTACAAAATCGGCCCGATCAACAAAGAGCACCCTGGCACCTTCGGCGGCCGCACGCAGCGCCACGCCGCGCCCAATGCCCTGAGCCGCGCCGGTGACGACCATGACCTTGCCCTTGAATCTTTTCATGGTCATGCCGTCTCCAGTTCTGCATTGGGGGCGAACTTCTCATAGTGGAAACTGCGAGGCTTCACGCCGCTGTCGTCGAAATACTTGCGCACCGCGTCGACCATTGGCGGCGGGCCGCACAGGTAGACATCGACATCGCCATCATTCAACGCCCCGGCCGGCACATGCTGCGTGACCCAACCTTTGCGGGGATGGGCTGAATCCGCATCGGCCACAACGGTGTCGTAGCTGAAATTGGACAGCTTCTTCCTGTACATCTCAATGGCGTCGACGTGCACCAGGTCGAGGTCTCGGGTCACGCCATAAATCAGGTGAACATGTTGTTGCGAGTTGGCTCGCGCGAGCACTTCCAGCATCGACAGGAACGGCGCCAGTCCCGTACCGCCGGCAATGAATAGCAGCGGCCGCTCAACGGCGCGCAGATAGAAGCTGCCAAGCGGCCCGGTCAGCTCTACCTTGTTGCCTGGTTGTGCCAATTCGAGCCAGGTGGTCATCACGCCTCCCGGAATCTTCTTGATCAGGAAACTGATTCTGGATTCACCCGGCGGCGATGAAAACGAGTACGAGCGGTGTCGGCCGCTGCCAGGAACGTCGATGTTGACGTACTGACCCGGGAGGAACGCGGGCGCCGCACCTTCCACCTCCAGTTCGAGAACGACGGCCGCGTCGTTATGCGGTTTCACCTTCGTTACTGTCGCGGCAAAGGTGCTCCTCCCGGTCTTGCAGACGGTGGAAGATGCCGGCACGGCGATCACGCAATCGCTATCCGGGACCATTTGACACGTGAGTACGAGCCCGCTGTCCTTCTCGTCATCGCTCAGCGCGTCCTCGATGTAATCGTCGCCAAGGTCGTAGCTGCCGCTCTCAGCGCGGCACTTGCACGTCCCGCAGACACCGTCCGAGCAATCCATCGGCAGATTGATTTTCGCGCGGAAGGCTGCATCGAGCACTTTCTCCCCCGGCTTGCATACGACGAAGCGAGTGACGCCGTCCTCGAAGTTGAGTGCCACGTTGTAGCTCGGCATGTTGCCTCCTTTTCTGCAAATGTATTACCGGCGCTTGCCATCAGACGTGGTACACGTCGAGCACCTGACGGATATAGTCGTTCTTCAGCACGATTCGCTTGTTGGAAATCAACAGGTCGTCGCCGACCCTGCGCAAGGTGACGAACATGGTGCCGAAAAAATAGTCGGTGATCTTGTATCGATGACTCAGCGTGTTGAAGTTGTAACGCACGTCCACTTCGTTGCCACGTTCGGCCAGCACCTCGACATTGGCGACGTTGTGACTGGTACGCGGTTCAGGCATGGAAGCACCACTGCGTTCGGTCTTGATACGGAACACGCGGTCTTCCAGGCCGCCGCGATCCGGGTAATACATCAGCGAGATCTGGCTCTCGTGGTCATCGGTCACCCGGTCGTCGTCATCCCACGCCGGCATCCAATACGTGACGTCCTCGGTGTAGCAGGCGAGCCAGTCATCCCATTCGCGGTCATCGAGCAGGCGCGCCTCACGGTACAGCAACGCGCATATGGTGTGGTAGTCGAAGCTCATACGACCGCCTCCCCTTGCTCCTTTTTCAGCGCATCGCGCATCAGTCTTACCCAGTATTCGTGCTGGGTTACAAAGAGCCCTTCGTCTTCGCTGCGCTCACCCGAGATGAGCGGGTTGAGACCCATGCTTTTCGCATTTTTGTCCGGGCCATCGACCCACAACGGAGCGCCGCGCGAGAGGTCGTTCCACAATGCAGTGGTGCCTGCGTAGCCGGCCTGGCACGCGCGGAACTCCTCGAGGTCATCTGCGGTGCCCATTCCCGAGACGTTGAAGAAATCCTCGTATTGGCGAATGCGGGTGGCGCGGTCGGCTGCACTCTCGCCTTTTGGTGCAAAGCAGAAGATGCTGACTTCAGTTTGACCAACGCTCAACGGACGGACCACGCGAATCTGGGTGCTGAACTGGTCCATTAAAAAGACGTTCGGATACAGGCAGAGATTGCGAGTTTGATTGACGATGAAATCTGCTTTTATGCCGCCGACCCGGGCCTTTATTTCTTCGCGTTGTTGATAGACCGGGCGCACTTCCGGGTTCATCGAATTGGTCCAGAGCAGGATGTGACCGTTGTCGAATCCGTACACGCCGGCAACCGACTTGCTCCAGCCGTTCGCATCGACAGCCTTGGTGCCATCGACCTTGCGCCGGCCCATGGTCGCGGCGTAATTCCAGTGCACGGTGCTGACGTGATAACCATCGCATCCATTCTCCATCTGCATTTTCCAATTCCCGTCATAGATGTACGAGGAATTGCCACGCAACACTTCAAGCCCGTGGGGCGCCTGATCCACGATCTGGTCGATGATGACCTTGGTCTCGCCGAGGTGGTCCTCCAGCGACATGGCGTCGGCATTGAGGCTGCCGAACAGGAAACCGCGGTAGCTCTGAAACCGCGGTACCTTTTTCAGGTCATGCGAGCCGTTCGAATTGAATTGAATGGGGTATTGCGTGGTCTTCTCATCCTTCACCTTCAAGAGCTTTCCGGTGTTGGCGAATGTCCAGCCGTGAAACGGACACGTAAAGCTGCCTTTGTTGCCATGCTTGCGCCGGCAAATCATGGCGCCTTTATGAGCGCAGGCATTGATGACCGCGTGAAGTTCTCCGGCCTTGTCTCGCGAGACGACTACTGGCTGACGGCCAATCCATGTGGTGTAGTAATCGTTATTGTTGGGAATCTGACTTTCATGCGCCAGATACACCCAGTTGCTTTCGAAGATGTGTTTCATCTCCAGTTCGAACAAATCGGCATTCGTAAAAATATCGCGGCGGCAGCGAAATACACCAGTCTGCTTGTCGTCCTGGACGGCGGCGTGCAGCAGTTCATCCAACAGCACGGACTTTTCGATAATTACGGACATAGAGGCTCTCCCTGTGCAGGCTCCGAGCATGGAGCCGTGCACCGGTGTCAGTGATTTTTGCGGGGGATCAAGCGACGGCAGCGATACCGGGCAGCCGCTTCAGGCGATCAAGCCGTAGCTGATACGCGCGGACGATGGACGACCTGGTTGTCCTTGCCCTGGACGAGCGGCGTCAACGCAAAGTTGAACTCGATTTCCCGGTATGCGTCGGATTTGAGGCCGAGCGCAATGCCACCGGTCTTCTCGACCACATGCGCAATCAAGTCCTCGCGGGTTGCATAGGCAAAGTCGTCCCAGATCAGCGGGTCGCCTTCAATATTGATTTGCGTGGTCAGCTTGCGGTGCTTGTCGCTGCCGGCGAAGAAATGCACATGCGCCGGACGGTTGCCGTGGCGCGCGAGCACGTTCAGCAGTTGCTGAGTCGCGCCATGCGGCGGGCAACCGTAGCCGACCGGCATCAGCGTACGAAACTCGTACTTGCCGTCGACACCCGTTTTCACCGCCCCGCGCAAGTTAAAGTCGCTCTGCGCTCCGGTCGGGTCGAAGTGAGAATAAAAGCCTTTAGAGTTGGCGTGCCAGCACTCGACAATCGCATTTGCAACGGGCTTGCCATCCAGACCGGTCACGGTGCCACGAATGACCAGAGGGCCCGCTTCCTGATCGGGGTCGCTGTCGATCTTGGATACCCCGTCGTGCACTGGCGCACCGGCGACATAGAGCGGGCCTTCAATGGTACGCGGCGTGCCCCCGTTGATCTCGGCTTCCCTGTCCGCAGCATCCATGCGCATGTCGAGATACTTTTCAATGCCGAGGCCAGCGGCGAGCAACGCCGCTTCGCCATCCTGACCAAGCTTGTTGAAATAATTGACGCCGGCCCAGATTTCATCGGGTGTCATATCGAGGTCGTCGATTGCCTTGAATAAATCGCTCAGCAGGCGGCCGACAATCTGTTTGGCGCGAGCATTGCCGCTCTGGCTCTCAACGTTGGCAGCAGCCTTCAACAGGTCTTGCGCTTCTTTCGTAGCGAAAACTTTCGTCATTGTCTTCTCCAGAATCTTTTGTGCTTATGGTGGGGGTTAACCCCTGTTTCAACGCAGTTGCAGAATGCCTGAAAGGTATAATCGGGCGTTGAACAGAGCGTAAAAACAGAATAAGTCCAGTCGGAAAGGCCCGTCCAACACTGATTTAGTATCGAGCTATATCAAGGAGGTATCGAGATGGAACTCCGGCATCTGCGCTACTTCGTAGCGGTAGCCGAAGAGCGCAATTTCACGAGAGCGGCCCAGCGCCTTCACATGGCCCAACCGCCTTTGAGCCGGCAGATACAGCAACTCGAAGAGACACTCGGAGTGCAACTGTTCGAGCGCAACTCGCGCCCGTTGAAGCTCACGGAAACGGGCAAGTTCTTCTATCTCCATGCCGTGCAACTGCTGGCGCAAACCGCCGAGGACGCCCGCTGGCTGGCGCAAGGCGCGGTGATCGGCGCGCAGGCGGCTGTCGCGATGGCCTTCCTGCATGCGCTGCAAGGCGATGCCGACGCGGCGCTCGCGGCGGCGCGCCGCCCGCAGCAG
>NZ_CAXTGZ010000295.1:0-7248 GCF_964243625.1 uncultured Caballeronia sp. | reverse complement strand
GCATGCCGCCGGAACTGGCCGCGAACGCCACGCGCGGGCGCATCTTCCACGTGCTGCAATCGCTGCCCGAAGGCACGCAAGCCGAGCAGATCTACGTTTTCGACCTCGCGCTGCCGGTGGATTTCGCGCCGCGCAATCAGGACGGCGAAGTCGGCGAACACAGGCTTGCTCGAATCGATGAAGTCGCGCGCTGGATCGAAGAAGGTTCCATGACCGTGGATGCAAGTCTTGCCACGCTCGACCTCTTGCTGCGCCGCCAATGGATCGATGAAGACGCGTGCGCAGGCATGCAGGCGGTGTTCTCGCCGCCACTGCTGTGAAATATTTCAAAGGAGTATCGGTTAATGTCGACCGAACATAGTTTTATCTTGAAGTTGTCTTGTCCGGATCGTCCGGGAATCGTGCATGCCGTGTCGGGATTCTTGTTCGACCTCGGCAGCAACATCCTGGACTCCGCGCAGTTCGGCGACAGCCACACCGGCGAGTTCTTCATGCGCGTGCATTTCCAGCAAGTCGGCGGCGATCCGGGACTGGAAGCATTGCGGACATCGTTTGGTTCACTCGCCGATCAGTTCGGCATGAAGTGGGAACTGCACGACGCATCGGTCAAGCCGCGCGTGATGATCATGGTGTCGAAGATCGGGCATTGCCTGAACGACTTGCTGTTCCGCTATCGCACGGGGCAACTCGGGATCGAGATTCCGGCGATCGTTTCGAATCATCGCGAGTTCTATCAGCTTGCCGCGAGTTATGACGTGCCGTTTCATCATTTGCCGCTGATGGCGTCGACGCCTGAAGCCAAGGCGTCGCAGGAAGCGCGCGTGCTGGAAATCGTCGATCAGCACAAGATCGATCTCGTCGTACTCGCGCGATACATGCAAATCCTGTCGCCGGAACTGTGCGCCGCGCTCAATGGCCGGGCGATCAACATCCACCACTCGTTCCTGCCGAGTTTCAAGGGCGCGAAGCCGTATTACCAGGCGTTCGATCGCGGCGTAAAGCTGATCGGCGCCACTGCTCATTACGTGACGACGGATCTCGATGAAGGTCCGATCATTGAACAGGAAGTCGAGCGCGTGGACCACAGCATGGCGCCGGATCAGTTGACGGCAATCGGCCGTGACGTGGAATGCGTGACGCTGGCGCGTGCGGTGCGCTGGCATGTCGAGCACAGGATCGTGCTGAACGGCAGCAAGACGGTGGTGTTCAAGTAAATTGAATAGCTGGCGGAGATCGCATTGAATCTCCGCCGGTTCCGCGATTTAAACCAGCCTCAAATAAACCAGTTCGCGCTTGATATAAGCATAAAAAATCGGCGCGGCAATCACGCCTGGAAGGCCGAACGCGGCTTCCATCGCAAGCATTGCCAGCAGCAATTCCCATGCGCGTGCTTCAATCTGCCCGCCAATGATCCGTGCATTCAGGAAATATTCCAGCTTGTGAATGACGATCAAGAACGCGAGCGATGCCACCGCCGTTCCAAACGACACGGAAAGGGAGATCGCGACAATCAGCGCGTTGGAAATCAGATTCCCGATCACCGGCAGCAATCCGACGATAAACGTCACCATCACCAGCGTCTTGGACAACGGCAGCCGCTCGTGAAAGACCGGCAGCGCGACCAGCAAATACAGCGCGGTGAATGCCGCGTTGATGGCGGAAATCTTCACCTGCGCGAAAACGATCCGGCGAAACGCCTCTGAGAACCGCGTCACGCGCGTGACAAGCGCGGTGGAAAGCGGCAGCCGATGCGTGGTCCGGGGCGCGCCCACTGCGATGATCGCGCCGATGATCATACCGATCAGCACATGCCCGAAACCCCGCGCCGCGTCTTTTCCGCCTTGCTGCAGCATGGCGGCGTGCTTCTGCATCAGGTCGGTCGCCTTGTCCTTCATCTGCTCGGCGTCGACGGGAAGGTAATTCGCAATCCAGTCCGGCACCTGCAGACGCGCATGCGACGTGATCATCATGAGTTGATCGAGGAGCTTCTGGACGCTCGGGACATCGCGCTGAAAATGGTCGATGGTCGCAACCGTCGCACCGGCGAGGCCGCCCACGATCACCACCGCCAGGATCACGACCGCGACCCAGCGGGCGCGCCCGCTCGTCATGGTTTTTTCGATGACCGGCGCAATGGTGTGCACGAGCTGAAACACGAGCATGCCCGCCAGCAGCGCGCCGAGCAGTTGCAGATGCAGAACGGCGAACATGCCGGCGAATGCGGCGATATAACTGCCGATCTCAACCGCCGACAGCTTGGGCATGCTCATATCGCTCGTCAGCCGCACGGGCCGGACTGCGGGCCTGTTCTCGGCCGCTTCGTTGCGCTTAGCCATGAATCCTTCGGTCTCCTGCCGCGAACGGGTTATAGAGTGCTACGGCCCGAAGGCGGGCCGGCTCGTGCTTGGCATTTGTGCGTGTACGTCATGCCGCCGATCTCGGCCGCTGCAGCAACGGCGCAAGATATCGGCCGGTAAAACTGGCCTTCGATTTGGCTACCTGCTCCGGCGTCCCCTGCGCGATGATCTGGCCGCCGCCGGCGCCGCCTTCCGGACCCAGGTCGATCACCCAGTCGGCGGTTTTGATTACATCCAGATTATGCTCGATGATTACGACAGTATTACCCTGATCGCGCAACCGGTGTATCACTTCCAGCAACAGCGCGATATCGTGGAAATGCAAACCCGTGGTCGGTTCGTCGAGAATATAGAGAGTCCGACCTGTATCGCGCTTGCTCAGTTCCAGCGAAAGCTTCACGCGCTGCGCTTCGCCGCCCGAAAGCGTGGTCGCCGACTGGCCGAGGCGGATGTAACCCAGACCGACATCGAGCAGGGTTTTCAGCTTGCGCGCGACGATCGGCACCGGCTTGAAGAACTCGTGCGCCGCTTCCACGGTCAGGTCGAGCACCTCGTGGATGTTCTTGCCCTTGTACTGGACTTCGAGCGTCTCGCGGTTATAGCGCTTGCCGTGACAGACGTCACATGGGACGTACACGTCGGGCAGGAAGTGCATTTCGACTTTCAGCACGCCGTCGCCCTGGCACGCTTCGCAGCGACCGCCCTTCACGTTGAACGAAAAGCGGCCCGGATCGTAACCCCGTTCCTTCGATGCCGGCACGCCCGCGAACAACTCGCGGATCGGCGTGAAAAGGCCGGTATACGTAGCCGGATTCGAGCGCGGCGTGCGGCCGATAGGAGATTGATCGACGTTGATGACCTTGTCGAAATGCTCCAGCCCTTCGATTGCCTCGTAAGGCGCCGGTTCGGTCGCCGAGCCGTACAGATGCTGCGAGACGGCGTGGTACAGCGTGTCATTGATGAGCGTGGACTTGCCCGAGCCCGACACGCCCGTCACGCAGGTCAGCAAGCCAACGGGCAGGTCGAGCGACACGTTCTTCAGGTTGTTGCCGTACGCCTCGATGATCCGCAGCCGCCGTTCATCGGGCGCGGTGCGATCGGTCGAATAGCTGATGCTGCGTTTGCCCGACAAATACTGCCCGGTCATGGAATTCGGGTCGTTCTGGACATGTTTTGCCGTGCCTTGCGAGACGATCTCGCCGCCGTGCACGCCCGCACCCGGGCCCATGTCGACCACATAATCGGCCATGCGGATCATGTCTTCGTCGTGCTCGACCACGATCACCGAATTGCCGATGTCGCGCAGATGCTTGAGGGTATCGATAAGCCGGTCGTTATCCCGCTGATGCAAGCCGATGGACGGTTCGTCCAGCACGTACATCACGCCCGTCAAGCCCGATCCGATCTGCGATGCCAGCCTGATCCGCTGCGCCTCACCGCCCGAAAGCGTCTCCGCGCTGCGTTCCAGCGACAGATAATCCAGCCCCACGTTGTTCAGGAACGTGAGCCGCGCGACGATTTCCTTGATGACGCGGTCGGCAATCTCCGCCTTCGAGCCTTCGAGCCGCAGCGTCTGGAAATAGCCGAGCGTGTCGCGCAGCGGCCAGCCGCTCACCTCGAAGATTGCCCGCGCGTGTTCGCCGGTGCCGAGCTTCACATTGCGCGCTTCGGTGCGCAAACGCGTGCCTTCGCACGCCGGGCACGCCTGATTGTTCTGAAACTTCGACAATTCTTCACGTACCGCCGCGGAATCCGTTTCCTTGTAGCGGCGCTCGAGGCTCGGGATGATCCCTTCGAACGCGTGCTCGCGAACCGTGGTGCGGCCGCGCTCATTGATGTACGCGAATGGGATCACCTGTTTGCCGGAGCCGAACAGCAGGATCTTGCGCACTTTCTCCGGCAAGTCCTCGAACGCGGCATCGAGATCGAATTCGAAGAACGCCGCCAGGCTTTGCAGCATCTGGAAGTAGAACTGGTTGCGCCGGTCCCAGCCTTTCACCGCGCCGGCCGCCAGAGACAGCGACGGATGCGCGACCACGCGCTTCGGATCGAAGAACGTGATTTGCCCGAGGCCGTCGCATTCCGGGCACGCGCCCATCGGGTTGTTGAACGAGAACAGGCGCGGCTCGAGTTCCTGCAGCGAGTACGAGCAGATCGGGCACGCGAATTTCGAGCTATACAAATGCTCGCGCTCCGAATCCATTTCGAGCGCGACTGCGCGGCCATCGGCAAGACGCAGCGCGGTTTCGAAAGATTCCGCCAGACGCTGTTTCATGTCGGGCCGAACCTTCAACCGGTCGATGACGACATCGATCGTATGTTTGTCGTTCTTCTTGAGCTTCGGCAGCGACTCGATCTCATGGATCTTCGCGACGCCCTCGTTGGCCGTACCGCCGCCCGAGCGAACGCGAAAGCGGATGAAACCCTGCGCCTGCATGGCCTCGAACAATTCGGTGTGCTCGCCCTTGCGATCCGCGACCACGGGCGCGAGGATCATCAGCTTGGTTTCCTCGGGCATGGCGAGCGCGGCATCGACCATTTGCGACACGCTTTGCGCTTCCAGCGGGATGTGGTGATCCGGACAGTGCGGCGTACCGACGCGGGCAAACAGCAGCCGGAGGTAGTCGTGAATCTCGGTGACCGTGCCGACGGTCGAGCGCGGATTGTGCGAAGTCGCCTTCTGTTCGATCGAAATTGCCGGCGACAACCCTTCGATCAGATCGACATCCGGCTTTTCCATCAGTTGCAGGAACTGGCGCGCGTACGCCGACAGGCTTTCCACGTAACGGCGCTGGCCTTCCGCGTAGAGCGTGTCGAAGGCGAGCGACGATTTCCCCGAACCCGACAAGCCCGTAATCACGATCAGCTTGTGACGCGGCAAGTCGAGACTGATGTTTTTGAGATTGTGGGTACGAGCCCCACGAATACGAATTTCTTCCATGAATCCGGGCGGAAAGTAAGGGGGCTAAACCTGCTACTATAACGACTTTTCGAGGGCGCGTTGCCCGCGCTCATCGGCGTCAATCAAGCGTGCGGCGGGCTTTTCATGACCTTCACGCAGGGCCGGAATGCGGTTCCGAAGCACGTTCTGAAGCATAAATTTCCGCCTCGGCCGTCTGTCTCATATAGTGCCGATCCGGGCAACCACAAGGCGACCGCCCGGTTTGCGCGAGCCGCGCACACCGCCTGACGCGTTTCCACATTACCTCGTCCGATGTCCAATCCGTCTGTTACGTCCACACGTCTGAGCGCGCCCGAGTTGCGTGCGACCGTGTCGCTTGCCGCGATCTTCGCGCTGCGAATGCTTGGTCTCTTCATGATCATGCCGGTGTTTTCCATCTACGCGAAAACGATTCCCGGCGGCGACAATGTTCTGCTCGTCGGCATTGCGCTCGGCGCTTACGGCGTCACGCAATCGCTGCTTTATATCTTCTACGGCTGGGTCTCCGACAAGCTGGGGCGCAAGCCGGTCATCGCGTTCGGGCTGATCGTCTTCGCCATCGGCAGCTTCGTGGCGGCGGTCGGGCATTCCATGACGTGGATCATCGTCGGGCGTGTGATTCAGGGCATGGGCGCGGTTTCGTCGGCGGTGATTGCGTTCATCGCGGATCTGACTACAGAGGAAAACCGCACGAAAGCCATGGCGATGGTCGGCGCGAGCATCGGCGTCTCGTTCGCGGTTGCCATTGTCGGCGCGCCGATCGTGTTCCAGTGGGTCGGCATGAGCGGCCTGTTCACGCTGATCGGCTTTTTATCGATACTCGCCGTGGGCGTGGTGATCTGGGTGGTCCCGGACGCGCCCAAGCCGCCCGTGCATGTAAAAGCGCCGTTCGCCGAAGTGCTGCACAACGTGGAATTGCTGCGCCTGAACTTCGGTGTGCTCGTCCTGCACGCCACGCAAACCGCGCTGTTCCTGGTCGTGCCGCGCATCCTGGAAGCAGGCGGTCTGCCGGTCGCGGCGCACTGGAAAGTCTATTTGCCCGTCATGGGCCTCGCGTTCGTGCTGATGGTGCCGGCAATCATTGCCGCCGAAAAACGCGGAAAAATGAAAGCGGTGATGCTCGGCGCCATTTTGCTTATCCTGATTGGCCAGTTGTTACTCGGCGCCGCTCCGCATACTCTGTGGTCAGTGGCCGCGATCTTGTTCATCTACTTCCTGGGTTTCAATGTGCTGGAGGCGTCGCAACCGTCGCTCGTCTCCAAACTTGCGCCCGGCACGAGAAAGGGTGCGGCGGCCGGCGTGTACAACACCACGCAGTCGATCGGCCTGGCAATCGGCGGGGTGATCGGCGGATGGCTGCTGAAAGTGGATGGCCAGAGCGCTGTGTTTTTCGCGTGCTCGGGGCTGGTGCTGGCCTGGCTGATCGTGGCGGCGAACATGAAGCCGCCGCCGCAGAAGATCCGGCGCACGGCGTAGTGAATCAGGTCCGCGCGACATCGAATTGAATCGTATTGAACTGAATTGAATCAACAGGAGAAATCATGGCATCCGTCAACAAGGTCATTCTGGTGGGAAATCTGGGCGCTGATCCGGAAACCCGGTATCTGCCGAGCGGCGACGCCGTGGCCAACGTCCGTCTTGCGACGACTGACCGCTACAAGGACAAGGCATCCGGCGAAATGAAGGAAGCCACGGAATGGCATCGCGTGACCTTCTTCGGCCGGCTGGCCGAGATCGTCAACGAGTACCTGAAGAAGGGCTCGTCCATTTACGTCGAAGGCCGTATTCGTACGCGCAAGTACACCGATCAGGCGGGCGTGGAGAAGTACGCAACGGAAATCGTCGCGGAACAAATGCAGATGCTGGGTGGACGGGGCGGTGCGGGCGGCGGCGGAGGCGGGGATGAAGGCGGTTACAGCAGCCGCGCGCCTGCTGAGCGCAGCGGCGGTG
>NZ_CAXTGZ010000294.1:0-7258 GCF_964243625.1 uncultured Caballeronia sp. | reverse complement strand
TTCCTGCTCGACGATTTGCGCATGTCGAGTGATCGTGACGGACTGAAGGCGATGCTGCGGCGCGCAGTCCCCGCGACGGCGCAGGACGTCGTGCTGGTTTTTGTCACGG
Organism: uncultured Caballeronia sp.; assembly: GCF_964243625.1. Classification (NCBI taxonomy): domain Bacteria; kingdom Pseudomonadati; phylum Pseudomonadota; class Betaproteobacteria; order Burkholderiales; family Burkholderiaceae; genus Caballeronia; species uncultured Caballeronia sp. Next base: position 7,149 of record NZ_CAXTGZ010000294.1, on the reverse strand, counting down.
CCACCGGCATGCGCGACGGACGTCTGGTACAGGACGTTTTCACACGGAAGATTTTCGCGAAGAAGGTCTGCGGTGTATCGATGAGCGCGATCCAGATCACGACCGCTGGAGCCGTTTGCGCAGAACTCGATTTGTTCCGTGAGGGTGTCTTGCCGGAAAGCGGGTTTATCCGGCAGGAACAGGTTCCTCTGCAGGCGTTTCTCGATAACCGGTTCGGACGGCTGTATGAAGGGGCGCGGGAAGTAGCCGGCGTGCGGGAGCTCGTTGAAGCTTGAGGAGCGCCGGGGGCGGCTGGACACGCCGCCCTTGACCTCAACCCTTATAGCGGTTCATCAACGGCGTAGACGTAATGCCATGCATGATGACCGACGCCGCGATCACCGCAAGTACCAGCGGTACCAGCGGTTGTGCGGCGCTTCGTGGCGCATGTTCCAGCGCGTACAGCAAATAATAAAACGAGCCCACGCCGCGAATGCCGAACCAGCTCGTGAGCAGCCTCTGTGATCGTGTTGCCGAAGAGCCGATCAGTGACGCTTGCACCGAAATCGGCCGCGCCACGAAGAACAGCAGCGCGACAATGGCTGCGCCGCGCCACGTGAAGAGGTGATCCCAGACATTGGCGAGCACGCTTCCGACCATCAGCATGACCGCGACTTCGGCGATGCGCTCGAGTTCTATCGTGAAGCCGAGCACCCGCTCCGCGACGAACGCATGCGCGCGGTCGGGATCGGACGCCGTTGCGCCTACGTCCTGCGCATCGATCTTGCCGACGGCTTCGTGGACGGATTTATCGCCGCTTGCTTTTTGTTCGACACGGCGCATCGCGAGGCCGGCCGCGAACACAGCGAGAAATGCGTAGGTATGCATCAATTCAGCGATGCCGTACGAAAGCGCGATCAGGCCGAGCGCGTAAAAGCCCTCCGGCCCGAGCGCGAGGCTGTGGCGTGTGCGCAGGTACGCAATCAGCCGCACGGCAAGGTCACCCAGAAGCCAGCCGACGGCCAGCGCCCCCGCGACACCCCACATTGCATCAGCGGCGAAATGCCAGCTCAACGCCTGTTGCGGCGATGCCTCGTAGTTGCACACCGCAATACCCAGCAGCGCAAACGGCAGCGCGATGCCATCGTTCAGGCCGCCTTCGCCGGTGAGCGAAAAGCGCAGGAGGTCGACGTCGCCCGGGACCTGGACTTGCACGTCGTGGGCGAGTACGGGGTCGGTGGGCGCGAGCATCGCGGCGATCAGCAATGCGGGTCCCCAGCTCATATGCAGCAGGTAGACGCAGGCAAGCGTCATGATGGCGACGGTCGCGACCATGGCGACCAGGCCCAGACGCAGGGGCAATAGCCAGATTCGGTCGGTCGGCGGCACACGCAGGCGCAGGCCGATCGCAAATAGCGACACGAGCATGGCGACTTCGGTGATCCGGCGCAGCAGGGTTGCGTCGCCGAGCAGGTCGATCTTGAGCAGGCCGACCCCAAACGGGCCAAGGCCGAAGCCGATGGCGAGATAAACCATTGCACTGCTGATGGGGAGTTCTTTGAACGTCGAGCTGGCAAGCCCCATGAAGATGAGCACACCGCCAACGACGAGAAACCATATCGTTTCGGTCATGAGAGCCTGAGGTGGATGCGACGTACGCCATTTGGGAGCAAGGGGCGTGCCACAAAACGATACCAGGCGAATAATGCCGTCAGGCGTGTTTCGTCTTTCTTGCATGAGATTATGAAATCGTCACAGTTCGGGCGGCGGCCTGCGTAAGATCACGCGAACGTCGGGACATGCCAGCGTTCCCGAACCACGAACCATCGAATCACCGAATCCCTGTGAAACGCAAAATGCCTGCGCTCAATGCGCTAAAAGCCTTCGAAGCAGCCGGCACGACCGGCAGCTTCACCCGCGCCGCCACGCTGCTCAACGTTACGCAGAGCGCCGTGAGCCGGCAGGTCCGGCAACTGGAGGAGCAGGTTGGCGAGACGCTTTTTTCGCGCCGTCATCAGCACCTGGTGCTGACGCCGAGCGGCCGTGTGCTTCTGCGCGCGTTGCAGCAGTCGTTCGACAAGATCGAGCTGACAGTGCGCGCGATCAGCCAGAAAAACGATGTCAACCGGCTTCGCATCAACGTTCCGCCTACCTTTGCGGCCCGCTGGCTCGTACCGCGGCTCGGACGGCTGCGTGAGGCTTTCCCGGAACTGGACCTGAGCATGACGACGCGCGTGGATGACGGCATTGCGGATTCGAACCGGCTGGATTGCGCGGTTCGTTTTGGCGATGGCGAATGGAACAACCTCGAAAGCACCTTGCTGATGCACGAACGGCATATTGCGGTGGCGTCGCCGGCTTTGCTCGATCGTGAGAGTGAGGGCACGCCGGTCGACTTGAACCGCTTCACGCTGTTGCATGTGCTGTCCGGCGAAGACCAGCGCTATCTCACGTGGCAGCACTGGCTGGATGCGGCGCGTATCGAAGGCGTGGATACGGACGGCGGCCATGAGTTCGATGTGCTCGACTTGTCGATACAAGCGGCAGTTGACGGCATGGGAATCACCATCGCCGATCGTCATATGATCGCGGCCGAACTGGCCTCGGGACAGTTGCGGCAAGTGCTCGATGTGGAGATCGAGGGTCGCCAGTCATACTGGTTCGTGCTGCGTCCCGAGCAGCGGGCAAGCGGGACGCAGCGCCTGTTCCAGCAGTGGCTTCAGGCGGAAGCGGCGGCGAGTGCTTCGCGCTGAACGAAGCTTGGCGCGGTGGCGTCGTCGAGGATCATTTGCGCGGCTTTTTCCGCGACCATCATGACCGGCGCATTGATGTTGCCCGACGTGACGTTCGGAAAGATCGATGCGTCCACGATCCGCAACGCCTCCATGCCGTGCACACGCAAGCGGTCATCGACCACGGCGGTCCGCGCGTCCGGGCCCATCGCGCATGAACCGCACAGGTGGTAGATTGAACCGCTGTTCTCGCGGAAATATTCGAGCATGGCGGCGTCGTCGCCTTCGGGCACAGCCGATTGCCCCGGCAGCGTTTCTTCGACCGTTACCGTGCGCAATGCAGGCGCCTGCATGATGGAGCGGATCAGGCGGCTGCCCTGAATCACCTCATCGATATCCTTTTGCGTCGTCAGATAGTTCGCGCGGATCAGGGCGGCATCGGCGGGATTCGCCGATGCTATTTCGATTGATCCACGGCTCGTCGGACGGCACGGATTGAACGCGAGCAGGAAACCGGGATACGGCTCGGGCGTGAGTTGCGAGCGGCTCGACTTCGGAATCCGGTACGACAGCGGATTGAAGTAAAGCTGCATGTTTGCGTGCTCGCTATCTGGATCCGTGCTGAAAAAACCGCCGGCCTGGTTCACGCTCATCGCAAGCGGTCCCTTGCGCGTCAGCAGATATTGCAGACCGAGTTTCAGCTTGCCCAGAAGCGAGCCGAATTCGCCGTTGAGCGTCGGCATGTTCGCGCGATAGTAGTAACTCGCACACAGATGATCCTGGAGGTTCTGGCCGACGGCAGGCAGCGCATGCACGACAGGAATCCCGTGGCGCGAGAGCAGCGCGGCCGGACCCACGCCCGAAAGTTGCAGCAGCTTTGGGGTATCGACGGCGCCCGCGCACAGCAGCACTTCGCGTTTTGCATTGAAGATGCGCGTGACGCCGTTCTGCGAAACTCCGACGCCGGTGGCGCGCCGTCCATCGAATAAGACGCGTGTCGTCAGCGCATGATGTTCAATGCTCACATTCGCGCGTTTCAATGCCGGCTCCAGATAACCCACATTGCTCGATGCACGCTGGCCGTTATGCGTGTTCACGTCGTACACGCCGACACCTTCTATGTGCGCGCCGTTGAAGTCATCGTTGCGCGCAAACTTCAGTTCGTCGCAGGCGTCGAGGAAATGACGCGTGACGGGATGAATGCCATCTTTCATCGATGTCACGTGAATCGGGCCGTTCGAGCCGTGCATGGCGGTGTCGCCCGCGGCGTGCGTCTCGAGCTTGCGGAAGTACGGAAGCACGTCCTTGTACGACCAGCCAGCGTTGCCGGCGGCGGCCCAGTCGTCGAAGTCGCGTGGTGCGCCGCGCACGAAGATCATGGCGTTGATGGAGCCGGAGCCGCCCTGGACCTTGCCTCGCGGCGCATAGATCTTGCGGCCGGCGAGTTCTGCTTCCGGCTCGGAGTAGTACATCCAGTTGCAGTCCGGATCGTAATATGTCTTTGCAAAACCCACGGGTATCTTGAACCAGAACGAATCGGCCTTGCCGCCGGCTTCGAGCACCAGCACGGTGTGTCGTCCCGATGCCGACAGCCGTTCAGCCAGGATGCAGCCCGCCGATCCGGCGCCCACAATGATGTAGTCGTAAGTCATATCTGATCGCTCGCCTCAGCCTCTGGCCGGAGAAGAATCCCGTACATCGGCGGGTTTCGACGCCATCTGCAAATGCAGACGTTCGCCGGTGTAAGGGGAATGCGCGCGCACGACATCCATGTCCAGTTCCACGCCGAGTCCCGGCGCTTTCGACGGGATGATGTAACCGTCTTCCCACTGAATCGGCGTCTTCAAGATCTGCGCATGAAACCCGTCCCACGTACCGATACTTTCCTGGATCAGGAAGTTAGGTGTGCACGCGGCCAACTGGATGCTCGCGGCAGCGCCAATGGGCCCGTTGTAGAGATGCGGTGCGATCTGCGCGTAGTAGACCTCGGCGAGCGTCGCGATCTTCTTGGCTTCGAGCAAACCGCCGCAGCGCGCAACGTTCAGTTGAAGAATCGATGCCGCGCCCGCTTGCAGCAGCTTGAAGAATTCATATTTGGTGGTGAGCCGTTCGCCGGCTGCAATTGGAATGCTCGTATGCCGCGAAACTTGCGCCATCGCGTCTTCCTGGCCGGGCGGAACGGGTTCTTCGAACCACAACGGGTCGTACTTTTCGAGCCGCTGGGCGAGACGAATTGCCGACGATGGAACCATCTGCCCGTGCGTGCCGAACAGCAGGTCGCAGCGATTGCCGACGGCTTCGCGGATGCGCTTGCAGAAGGTCTCGCAGCGTTCCAGCACGTCGAGCGAAATCTGGTGGCCCGAATAGGCCGTGTAGGGACCGGCGGGATCGAACTTGACCGCTGTGAAGCCGAGGTCCGCGTTCTTCACCGCGCAGTCGGCGGCCAGATCGACGTCGTCGTAATCGTATTCGCCGGCGGCGTTTTTCGGGTACAGGTAGGTGTACGAGCGCAGCCGTTCGTTCACGAGCCCGCCCATCAACTCGTAGACCGGCTTGTCCGCCGCCTTGCCGATGATGTCCCAGCATGCCATCTCGAGGCCGCTGACGACGCCCATCATCGTGAGGTCGGGGCGTTGCGTGAAGCCGCTCGAATAGGCTTCGCGGAAGAATCGCTCGACGTGATGCGGATCGTGGTCCTGCAGATAGCGGCCGAAGACGTCGTCGATGATGTGCGCCATCGCTTTCGGATGGAACGTCGCCGAATAGATCTCACCCACGCCTTCAATGCCGCAAGCCGTCTTGAGCTTCACGAAGATCCAGTACATGCCGCCGAGATGCGGCGGCGGCACGGCTACGAAATGCGTTTCGAGGGAGACGATGTTCATCGGATGGCGTCCTTTGTGACGGTCTTGCGCATGCGCGTCAGGGCGAGGGCGGCCACACCGCCAACCACGCTGATTGCAGCGATATAGGAGAAATAGATCTGATAGCCGGGAAGGCCTGGGAAATGCTCGGTGGTCCAGCCGTTCACGAGCGGCAGGAAGACATCGGGTGAATAACCGATCAACGAAACCAGGCCGATCGCCAGGCCCGTGATGCGCAATGGGATGCCGCAATCGTCGAGTAGCGACCAGTAGAGGCCCCGAATCGCGTAGGTCAGGATGCCGATCACCAGCACGACAACCGCGATCACCGCGACGCCCACGTGCGGTGCTATATGCAGCGTCGGCAGCACGGCCAGCGCCACGAGCCCGATCGCGGCGAGAAAGAGCGCGGTGGTCAGTACGCCGAGCGTGGAGAAACGATCGCCGAGATAGCCGCCGCCGATACCGCCAACCGGCCGCATCCAGAGTTTCAGCGTGGTGAGCGTGCCCGCCATCACGACGGTCATCTTCAGGTCGCCCACTTGCAGGTACGCAGAGAAGCTATAGGTCGCCCAGAAAATCTGGTATCCGCAGAACACGATGGCCGCCATCAGCCAGAGTTGCGGAATGCGCATCAGCGTGACGAGATCGCGCCACAGGTTGTGTTTCTGCGTGCGGTTGTCGGCGGCTTGCTGAAGCTCCTGCGGTGTCGCGGGCGGTTCCTTCACCAGCGCCATGAGCAACCCAAGTCCAATACAAAACGCCGAATACAAATAGACCACGTAGCGGAAACCGACGTTCGTCGGCAAGCCGTGTTTTTCGGTGGCGGTGGCGAAGATCACGAGCGCGATGGTCGCGAGCAGCGCTTCAATCAGGCCGCGGCCGCCATCGAGCAAGCCGAAGAAACGGCCTTGTTCGTCGTGCGCGGCGATGGTCTTGACGCGTTTCAGAATCGATGCCCAGAAGGTCAGGCCGGTGGTCAAGCCCCAGCAGCAAAATACGACCAGCAGGATCCCGAAGCTCGGCGCGGTCGAATAAACGAGCCCGAGCGCGCCGGTTGCGATCAATGAAAAACAGATCAGGAAACGCGGAGCGATGCGGTCGGCAAGCCAGCCGCTCGGCAGATAACTCAGCAGGAAAACGGTGCCGAGGATGGAATACAGATACCCGAGCTGGCTATTGTCGATGTGAAAAAACTCGAGCATCGGCGTCTGGTACACCTGACGCAGATAGAGCAACGGGTAGATCGCGCCAGCGGCGACAACCAGCAACATAAGCTGGATGTAACGCTGCGACCGGCTTGTCTCGATGACTGCCGGCGTGACGCCGGTCAAGGTTTTATCCACGATACGTCTCCTTCAGCACGCTTTGAGGCGCGCTGTTTTTTTATCGATTCATGCAGGTTGAGGAAAAATCAGTACTTCATGACCACGAGGCGGGTCTGCGTGAATTCGAGCATGCCGTGCTTGCCGTCATCGCCGCCGAGTCCCGAGCGTTTCCAGCCAGCGTGAAAACCTTGATACGGATCGGCGGGGGTGCGGTTCACGTACAGCTCGCCGGCTTCGATCTCATTG
>NZ_CAXTGZ010000293.1:0-7270 GCF_964243625.1 uncultured Caballeronia sp. | reverse complement strand
GAACCCCTTGATCACGCCCGGCCGCGCCAGTTTCACCACACACCAGTCGTAACCACTCACGCGCTTGCGGCGCGTTTCCCAGCCGTCCATCCACTTGCCGTTATCGTCGAATTTGCCCACGATGAAAACAGCCGGCTCCGGATTCAACATGCGCTCTTTGGGCGCAAAAAAATCGTCGCTGGCTTCGAGCGCCTGCGCGCCAAGCCGCGGGTCCGCGAGGTTCACATAACGGCGCGTGAATTCGGGAGCGTTGGGATCGAGTGTCGGAATGGACATGAGGTTCCTTGTATGAGTTGAAGGCGGCGCGCGGACATCAGGCGACGATCAGATCGTCGAGCCTGAAGCGCGCTATCCGGTAGATTTGCTGCAGACTTTCGCGCAACTCGACATCGCGGCTGTTATTCAGCCGCGCCTGGAAGTTCGCGATGATGCCGTGACGATCAAACCCGCGCACGGCCAAGATAAAAGGAAAACCGAACTTCTCACGATAGCCTGAGTTGAGCGCCTGCAAGGTGTCGAACTCTTCCTGCGTGCACAGATCGAGGCCCGCACCGCTTTGCTCACGCGTGGACTCGTGCGTGAGTTCGCCACGCACCGCAGCCTTGCCCGCAAGCTCGGGGTGAGCGTTGATCAACGCAAGCTGACGCGCGTCGCCGGCGTTATCGACTATGGATGCCATGGTTTTATAAAGCGCATCGACGCTCGCAAAGGGTCTCTTCGCCACCGCCTCTTCCGCGACCCAGCGCGAGTGTTCGAAGATGCCGGACAGCGCGCCAACGAAATCGTCCGCGTTCACGGCGTTAAGCTGTTCTAGTGTCATTCGTGCAGTCGTCATCACGCGCTCGCTCCTGCCGTACCTTCATACGGGTGATGTTCACGCCAGTGGCGCGCAATGTCCACGCGGCGCGTGACCCACACGCGGTCATATTGTTCGATGTGGTCAAGGAACCTCTGCAGCGCGCGAAAGCGCCCGGGACGCCCGAGCAATCTGCAATGCATGCCGATGGACAGCATCTTCGGCGCCTCGCTGCCTTCTTCGTAGAGCACGTCGAATGCATCGCGCAGGTACACGAAGAATTGTTCCGCAGTGTTGAAACCCTGCGGCGTGGCGAAGCGCATGTCGTTGGTATCGAGCGTATAGGGAACGATCAGTTGCGGCGTTTTTGCGCCGCCGCTTACTTCCACGTCCATCCAGAACGGCAGGTCGTCGCCGTAATAATCCGAGTCGTAGAGAAAGCCGCCGTGCTCCGCTACCAGTCTGTGCGTATTGGGACTGTCACGTCCCGTGTACCAGCCAAGCGGTTTAACGCCCGTTACGCGCTCGATGGCTTCCATGCCCAGACGCATATGCTCCGCTTCCTTCTCGGGCGACATATCCTGATAGTGGATCCATCGATATCCATGGCACGCAATTTCATGCCCCAGCTCGACGAATGCACGTCCCAGATCCGGATGACGTTCAATCGCCATGCCAACGCCAAACACGGTCAGCGGCAAGCCGCGCTTTTCGAACTCGCGAAGAATGCGCCACACGCCCGCCCGCGACCCGTATTCATAGATGGATTCCATGCTCATGTGACGCGACGGGTAAGCAGCCGCACCCACGATCTCCGACAAAAATTGCTCGGATGCCGGATCGCCGTGCAGAACACAGTTCTCTCCGCCCTCTTCGTAATTCAGCACGAATTGCACGGCGATGCGCGCGTTCCCGGGCCAGTTCGGCTGCACGGGATGCCGGCCATAGCCGATCAGGTCGCGTGGATAATTCGATTGGTTCGACATGGCTGGATCAGTGCGTGAAAGTCGATGGGGCCGCGCACGGTGCCTAAGGACCCTGCATTGGACCCTGCGCGACGATAGTCCAGTTTAGCGAAAACGCATCGCCGCGCCCATATTCATACGCAGATATTGCGGGTCAGGTGACAGGTATGTTCTGCGCACGCCACCAGGGTCATTTGACTCATTCAGGACTATAAGCCGCGAGGGCGCCGTCGTATTGTTTAGCCAAGGGGCGCGCATAATCGCCGCGCTTGGCAGTTTTAAGCCTTAGCGAAATTAACGCCTCCGCCCATTTGACCGCAGTCGTCACGCCCTCGATTACCGGCGCGCCAATTGCATCTTCAATCTCGCGACAAAACTCTGCCATGCCGGCGCACCCCAGGACGATGGATTCCGCGCCATCTTCCGCTAACGCCTTGCGACATTCATCGATGATGATTGCGCGCGCTTCGGAACCGGGAATGTCGAGATCGAGCACGGCGACATCGGTTGCGCGCACGTTCTTGCAAAAGCGCTTCATGCCGTATCGCTCGGCCAGATGCCACGACATCGTGCATGTGCGCCTGAGCGTTGTCACAACAGAAAAGCTCGGCGCAATCACACTTGCTGCATGCATTGCCGCTTCGGCTATCCCTATGACAGGACCGCTTGCGAGTTCGCGCGCCGCGTAAAGGCCGGGGTCGCCAAAGCACGCAATGACATAACCATCCATGCCCTCTTTCTCGCCCTTTTCTATTTCCTGCAGCAAGGCCAGCGTTGCAAGCGCTTCATCGTAATAGCCTTCAATGGACGGTGGTCCCATCGACGCGCTGACCGAGATGACTTCCGTCCCATCCGATGCCACCTCTCTAGCGCAGCGATCCATTGCGCGTGTCATGCGTTCGGTCGTATTTGGATTGATCAGTTTGATGCGCATTTCTACCTTCTTCCTTGAGCGTACGGAAAGCACCAGTGAAAATCACGTTCATGCCACGCTACACCATGCGTGGCATGAACTTCCTTCAGGAAAAATTCGACACTGATTTCTTGTCCGCGATGATCCAGTAAAACAAGGCGCCCAATCCCGCGCCAATGAACCACGAGAAGTTCGCCGAACCCTGCAACGCCGGGATCATCACGCATGCGACCGCAATCGCAGCAGCGGGCAACAAGGCCGATACCGCGCGCCAGTTCACGCCATTGGTGTACCAGTAACGTCCTGTTTCGGAGGTCGTGTACAACTCTTCCACGTTGAACTTGCCACGCTTCATCAAGTAGAAGTCCACGATCAGCACGCCATACAACGGTCCGATAAAACTGCCCAGTACATCGAGCGTGTAATGGATCACGGCGGGGTTATTGAAGAGGTTCCACGGCGTGATGAAAATCGACGCCATCGCCGCCATCATTCCGCCCATCCGCCAGCTGATCAGACGTGGTGCAACATTCGAAAAATCGAAAGCCGGCGAAACAAAGTTTGCGACGATGTTGATACCGATGGTCGCTATCGTGAAAGTCAAAGCGCCGAGGATGACGGCCGTCGGTTGATCGATGCGGCCCACGGTTTCGACGGGGTCCGTGATCAGTTGACCGAACACCGGCAAGGTCGCGGCGGTCGTCACGACGGTGACAAGCGAGAACGCGAGAAAGTTGACCGGCAATCCCCAGAAGTTGCCGCGCTTCACGCTCTTATAGCTTTTGCAGTATCGCGAGAAGTCGCCGAAATTGAGCATCGGTCCGGAGAAGTAGGACACGACCAACGAGATCGCCGTAATCATGACCGGCACCACTTCCATGCCGTGATACTTGACCCCGCCCAGGTTCAATCCGATATTGCGCCAACCCGCACGCCACACCATGTAACCGGCAAGAATGAACATCACGATGTACACCGCCGGCCCCGCGAAGTCGATGAACTTCTTGATCATCTCCATGCCGCGCCAGAACACGACGGCTTGCAGGACCCACAGCAGCATGAACCCGGCCCAGCCCAATGCCGACAAGCCCGCAAAGCCGTGATTGTGGACATCGGCGTAAGGCATCCATTGCGGCATGAATTTCAGCAACACGATCACGAGCGCGCTGGAAGCAAGGAACGTCTGGATGCCATACCACGCGACCGCGATCAGCCCGCGAATCACGGCGGGAAGGTTCGCGCCGAGCACACCGAAGGTTGCGCGGCAGGCAACCGGATAAGGCACACCGGCCTGTTGACTCGGCTTGGCGATCAGGTTGCAAAGTACATTGACGATACCGATTCCAACCAGCAACGAAACCAGCACTTGCCAGCTCGTCAGGCCCAACGCGAACAGACTTCCTGCGAAAACATAACCGCCTACGCTGTGCACGTCCGACATCCAGAAAGCGAAGATGTTGTATGCGCCCCAGGTCTGGTGCTTGAGCGGCGCGAGGTCGTCGTTATAAAGACGATCGCTATATCCAACCGGATATTCTGGATCGCGGTCCGAATCTTCGTAAGGGGGTATTGCAGCACTGCCAGGGGTCGCACTGAACTGAACCATGACTTCTCCTTGAATGAACTCGGCAATGGCGCCGCTTAAGATCGTCGTTGAGGTCGTCAACTTCTACGGCTTCGTTGTATGGCTACACGGCGCCTTCGCACAGGTTCGCGCGCGGCGTTCTTTTGATCGATTCATTTAGCAGTCCAAACGCATACAGACGTTGCGCGGACGCCATTCAACACTTCAACACGCGCACAAAAGCGCATGCATCCAGGAAAAGGCACGGTCAAGTCGCGCATTCGTTCAATGCGGACCTTAAGATTCACTCAACTTTCAATTAAGGCTTATCGCAGCGCGCCCAAGCTTAAGGTCGCGCGGCAACACACTTCTTTCAAGCGCTTTTTTCGCGCTCGGCGGACTTCGGTTTGGCGAAGACTTCATGCAGATCGACTGCACCGCGAGCGGGCCGGTCGAGCATTTTCATTTCCACGTCCTGCAAGTGACGCGCCATCAGTTCGGCGGCTTTGGGCGCGTCGCCGGCGTCGAGTGCGGCCAGGATTTCCTCGTGATCCTCAAAGCTGCAGGAGCTCCGGCCAAGCGACTCATACAACGCCGATATCAGCGTGGAGCGCGCCACCAGCCCCGACAGGCATTCGCACAAGACAGTGTTGCCGGTAAGCTGCGCGAGCTCCTTGTGAAACTCGCCTGACAACCTTATCCACGATGAAAAATCGCGGCTTTCATATGCTTTGCGTTCACGTCCGATCGTCGCGCTGATCGACTTCAGTCTGCGCGTGCCGTGTCCGCTGCAAATGCGCTCGACCACGGCCATCTCGACGATGCGCCGCATCTCGAACACTTCATGGACCTCTTGCACCGACGGACTCGCGACAAATGCGCCCCGGTTCGGCTCGAGATCGACCAGACGCTCGCTCGCGAGTTGCGCCAGCGCCTGGCGCACCGTACCGCGCTTTACATCGAATACTTCGCACAACTGCGCTTCTGTCAGCTTGGCCGCAGGCGCGAGACGATGTTCGAGGATCGCATCACGGATGTTTGCCGCGATCGATTCGGCCGTAGCCGCAGCAGCCGGAACCGCATTGCCAATGACGCTTACCTTCGATAAAGCTTTCATTTTGTCTTCGGACATGATCGCGTTCGCCTGTATGTGTTGCATCTTATGACGGACATAAAAACTGTCAACAATTTCTCGTGAAATTCGATCGCCTGCGGGAGGTCACGGTACTCAAAAGCAGTCCAGAGGCCTGCAGATGAAGGCTCGGGAGGCCTTATCAGGTAAATCCCTCACTCCGTACGCCCCCAATATTGTCAACAATATTGGGCACAAAACCCGTGCAAATTTGCCCAAATCCAGTGCGTTCAAATGAAAAAAGCGCCCGACGGGGCGCTTTTCGGCTGACCTTCGAACGTAGTCAGGACAAATGCGGGTAATCCGAAAGCTTCATACTGAAACCACTTGGTCTCGCGACCAGATGCGCAGTCGCGCCAAAAGGCAAGGTCAGCAAATCCGGCACGTGTCCGAACTGCAACCCGGTCACGACCGGAATCGCGACCAGCGATCGAACCTGCTCGACCATCGTCTCGAACGTGTATCCGTTGTCGTATTCCGAGAGTTTGGCGCTCGTGAACTGACCCAGTACGACGGCTTGCTGCCGCGCAAGAATCCCGGACAAATGAAGCTGATAAATCATTCGTTCAACGCGAAACGGATGCTCGTTGACGTCTTCGAGAAACAGGATCCCGCCCTCGACAGGTGGCATGTACGGTGTGCCGATCAACGAAGCGATCATCGCGAGATTGCCGCCCCAGAGCATGCCGGTGACATCGGCGGATTGCGCTTGGTGGACGTCACTCGTCACCGTGAAAGATCGCTTCGTGATCGCTTCCCAGAAGTGATCCATCGTGAATGCGCTCAGCGCTTCAGCACCAAAATCGGCAGTGAGCATCGGCCCGCCGAAAGTCTTGATGCCGGCGCGGGCGAACAACGCAAGCTGGAGGGCCGTAAAGTCGCTATGGCCGACCATCACCACGGGCTGATCACGCAAGCGGCGTTGCAAACCGTCGTAGTCGAGACCATGAAGTATGCGCGACGCACCGTAACCACCTCGCACTGCCAGCACGATTTCAGGCAAAGGCCGCGACGGATCGGCAAGCCGGTTGATATCCGCTGCGCGCTCGCTATCCGTACCGCCAAACCGTTGGTACCGGCGCCACGCGGACGACGCATTCTCGAGCGTATGTCCCTGCTCCTGCAGACGCGCGATCGCGCGTTCAACCGGCTCCAGAGCAGGATAACCAGAAGGTGCAACGAGATCGATGGTGCGTGCGCGAAGGGTCATGGGCGAGGTAAAATTGGATCGGCGGGATCAGGCGTGGCGGCGTTGCGGGCATCGCGTGCCGCCTTGGTTTCGCGCCGGCGTTCGGCGAAGAAACTGCGCAGCGCGTTGGCGCATTCGTCGCCGAGCACACCGCCGGTAACGGTCGTGTGATGGTTCAGGTTGCCGATGGCAAATGCATCGACGACACTGCCGCACGCGCCGGTCTTGGGATCGTGCGCGCCGAACACCACGCGCGCAATGCGTGCATGCATGATTGCGCCGGCGCACATGATGCAGGGTTCGAGCGTGACGTACAGCTCGCAACCGGGCAAGCGGTAGTTTTCGAGTGCGATGGAAGCGGCGCGCAACGCAGCCATTTCAGCATGCGCCGATGGATCGTGGGCGCCAATAGGATGATTGAAACCCGTGGAGATGACTTCGTCGCCGCGTACCAGCACCGCACCCACAGGCACTTCGCCCAGCGCACGCGCTTTTTCGGCGGCGGCCTGGGCAAGCGCCATGAACCGGCGGTCACGCTCGTCCGGGGATGCAGGCTCGGAAACGGCTGTCACTTCTGCCCGGCCTGATCGTGCGTGGCAACGTCTGCGGTCTTTTCCTGCTCCGACCAGCGCTCGGACAGACGCTCCGCAATGCGCCGCCGATATTCGAGCGGCACCACCGTGCAATTGCCGCGCAGCGATTCAAGGGCCA
>NZ_CAXTGZ010000292.1:0-7291 GCF_964243625.1 uncultured Caballeronia sp. | reverse complement strand
CGCGGATGGGTTGGGTCTCGGGCTGGAATTCGCGCAGCATGGGCACGAGCTTGCCGGCGCGCACGTTGTCTTCGAGCAGATACGTCGGCATGTTGATGATGCCGAAACCGTGCACGGCGGCCGCGACCAATGCTTCTGCGCTGTCCATTTGCAGGCGCGTCGCGTGGCTCACTTCGTTCGTGGCGGGATCGTTGAACGTCCAGGGTTGCGGCCGTCCCGCGCTCATGAAAAACAGGCACTCGTGGCCAAGGAGATCGCCGGGCGTTTTCGGCGTACCGTGCGCCTTCACATAGTCTGGCGATGCGCACGTCAGCAAGCGCTGCTGCGCGACCGTGCGGGCAATGAGACGTGAGTCGGGACGCGGATCGCCGATGCGCAACGCAATGTCGATTCCTTCATCGATCAGGTCGACGAACCGGTCCGTGAAGCTCACTTCGGCGCGCACATCGGGCCATGTCTGCAGGAACGATTCGATAACCGGCATCACATGCCGATGTCCCAGGCCCGAAGGCACGCTGAGCTTCAACACACCGGTGGGCTTCGCGCTGCGTACGGCCATTGCGAGTTCGGTTTCCTCGAGGTCATCCAGTATCTGCGTGCAACGCGAAAAGAACACCTCGCCGTCATCGGTGAGGCTCAGGCTGCGTGGCGTGCGGTTGAGGAGACGCACGTTCAGGCGCTGCTCGAGACGCACGATGCTTTTGCCCACTGCCGAGCGCGTGAGCCCGAGCTGCTTTGCGGCGATCGTGAAGCTTCCCGCCTTCACCACGGCGACGAACATGGCGATATCGTTGATATTTCCGAGTGCCATGGGGCGAAGCTCCAGAGGATGGATTGCGCGAAGCCGGACGGCGTTTGAGCTGCGCCATTGTATTTTGATTCACCGGGGGCGAGGCTACGGGACGATCCAACCCGCATGCAACCCGCACGCAGCAGCCCGTACACGGCAGAAAAATCCGCTTTCCGATACGCTGCAACACACGGCATCACCTAACCCGCAGTCCAGGAGCAGAAGTCATGACGAAGACAGTGAAGATTCCAGGGCCCGATCATCCGATCACGATCGAGCCGAATCCGTCGCGTATCACGGTGTCCATAGGCGGGCGCGTACTCGCCGATACCCGCGAAGCGCTCACCGTGCATGAGGCATCGTATCCGCCGGTCTATTACATTCCTCGCAAGGACGTCGACATGTCCTTGCTCGAACGCACGGATCACGCAACCTATTGCCCGTACAAAGGCGAGTGTTCGTACTACAGCATCCCGCTTGGTGGCGAGCGTTCGGCGAATGCGGTGTGGACTTACGAGGACACGTATCCGGCGGTGGTGGAGATCAAGGGTCATCTCGCGTTCTATCAGGATCGTGTCGATGCATTCGAAGTGCACGCCGCCTGATCGTGGCCGGCGGCTTTTGCGTTGAACGCCGTTTGTGCACGTTTTCGCCAGCCGACGTATTTTACGGATGGTGATCGTCCATGGACCATGTGCCTGCCTCTTTTGAACAAAAGACAAAAGACGCAGGGGCATCTCGATCAACGCTCGAGCGGAGCTTTATGACCACGCAACGTCGCTTGCGGCTGGGCGCTTTCATGCGCCCGGCCACCATTCACACCGGGGCGTGGCGTTACCCCGGCGCCTTCCCCGATGCCAACTTCAATTTCGCGCATCTCAAGCGCTTCGCGCAGACGCTGGAACGCGGGCGTTTCGACGCGTTTTTCATGGCCGATCATCTCGCGGTGCTCAACATGCCTACCCAGGCATTGAGGCGAAGCCACACGGCGACCTCGTTCGAACCGCTCACGTTGCTCTCGGCGCTTGCCGCGGTGACCGAGCACATCGGATTGATTGCAACGGCGTCCACCACGTTCGAAGAGCCGTACCACGTAGCGCGGCGCTTTGCGTCGCTCGATCATTTGAGCGGCGGCCGCGCCGGCTGGAACCTGGTGACGACAGCGAATCCCGATGCCGCGCTCAACTTCGGACTGGACGAACACGTCGAACACGGCGAGCGCTACAAGCGAGGCCGCGAGTTTTTCGATGTCGTGAGCGGACTCTGGGATAGCTGGGCCGACGACGCCTTTGTCCGCGATGTTGAAAGCGGCACTTTCTTCGATCCCGCGAAGATGCACGTGCTGAACCACAAGGGCAAGAGCCTCTCGGTGCGCGGCCCGCTCAACATCGCGCGGCCGGTGCAGGGGTGGCCGGTCATCGTGCAGGCGGGGTCATCGGAAGCGGGACGCCAGGTCGCGGCCGAAACCGCCGAAGCCGTCTTCGCCGCGCCGAAGACACTTGCCGAAGGCCAGTGCTTTTATGCCGATGTCAAAGGCCGCATGGAGCGGCTTGGCCGCGATCCCGAACACCTGAAGATCCTGCCTGCCGCGTTCGTCGTGATCGGCGATTCGCTCGAGGAAGCGCAGGAAAAACGCGCGCTCCTCGATACCTTCGTGCACTACGACAGCGGTATTGCATCGCTTTGCATCATGCTCGGCCACGATGTCTCCGGCTTCGATCCCGATGGTCCGCTGCCCGAGATTCCCGAGACGAATGCGAGCAAGAGCAGCCGGGAACGCGTGATCGAATGGGCGGCGCGCGACAACCTCACGATTCGCCAGCTCGCGCAGCGCGTAGGCGGTTACTCGGGGCTTGAGATGGTGGGCACGCCCTCCATGATCGCCGACCAGATGGAGCAATGGCTCGTTGAAGGGGGCTCGGATGGTTTTAACGTGATGTTCCCGTACCTGCCCGGCGGCCTGGACGATTTCGTCGATAAAGTCGTGCCGGAACTGCAGTCTCGCGGCATTTTCCGGCGTGAATACGAAGGCCGAACGTTGCGGGAAAATCTCGGCCTGCCGCGGCCGGAAAACCGCTTTTTCAAAGCAGGGGCGTGAGGTGACAGGAACCGGTTGGAAGGCCGCGCGAAACTCCAGACAAGACAGCGTATAAAATCAATTCCCTGGGGCGCGTTTCCAGGCGCCCCGCCAAAGGACGAACGCAACTCATGGGACATTCACAAGCAGAGAAGGCGGCAACGCACCAGCGCATTGTCGAAGTGGCGGCGCGGCGCTTCAGGGAGCTTGGACTCGATGGTATCGGCGTCGCCGATGTGATGAAGGAAGCCGGCATGACCGTCGGCGGTTTCTACAAGCACTTCGAATCGCGCGACGAGCTGGTAACCGAAGCGCTCGACGTCGCGTTCGAAAGCCTTGACGCATGGGAAGCACGGGTCAAGTCTCTCGAGATGGGCGTGCGCGATTATCTGAGCGAAGCGCACCGGGATTCGCCAGGCAGGGGCTGTGCGCTGGGGGCGCTGCTGGGTGACGTCGCGCGCAGTAGCGACGCCACGCGCGACGTGTACACCGAGCGCGTCAAACACAACATCGGATTCTCGGAAAGTCTGCTCGATATTGCCGACCCCGCCGCACGCCGCGCTCGCGCCATTCTGCAATTCACTGCGTGCCTTGGCGCAATCGGGCTGGCGCGGGCGGTGTCGGACCCGGTTTTATCGAAGGAAATACTCGACAGCGTCGCGGGACAGCTCATTACCCTGCTTCCCGGGCCGCCGGCGTGACTTCATGCGCCTAAACCAGCGTTGTCGGTAGAAACTAGTGTTGAAGCGGTGCGGGCAATCCATTACATTCGACGCGTTGTCCAGATGTCGATCATCGGGCGTAAAACCGGATGATCCGCAAACCACTACAAAATGACGTTCCTTGGAGATTTACAATGAAAGCGATCGCACTGGTTTCCTTATCCGCGCTGTTGATGGCGGCATCCGGCCTGGCCATGGCCCAGAGCGGCGGCGGCAACGGCAACGGTGGCGGCGGTGGCGGTAATGCGCACGGCGCGGCAACGGCCGGACCGACCACGGGCGGCGACAACTCGTCGACGCCGGGCAGCTCGCGCGGCAAGCCGCATCTGTTCAAGCACAAGCAGAAAAAGGCGGCCCCGGCTCCGGCCCAGTAATTCTGGACCGGGCAACGCGGCAGGTTTGCCGCGTGCTGCCTTCAATAGCGTGAACGACAAAGCTGTCATGACCGACGCATTTGGCCATGACAGCTTTTTTTCCGCCTGCGTTTTGTCGGCGATCGTTTCGAAAGGCGTTGAACAGAGAGACTTTGTCCGTTTTTATATTGCCGTTGTCGAGCGACAATGTGCGCGGGAAATTCCAGCGGGGTAGTATGGGACCACGATTTCAGTGAAATTTGAACTCCATGCACCGAACACGCTCGAATGGGGGCAAACAATGCGACGGCCGATGATCTGGCATCATTGACCCATGTTTCGGCGGATGTCTGCCGAAATGAGCCCGAAATACTAACGTCAGGTCGAATAAGAATGGCTACAGAATCCCAGCAGCAAAGTCAGAGCGATGTCTTGAACGCGGCTCGCAAGGAGCGCAAGCGTGTCGCAATTTTCCTCGTGAACGGGGTTCGGCTGGTTGGTCACATCGAATCCTTTGATCAGTACCTGGTCATGCTGAGCTCGGCTGCCGGCATTCAGGCGGTCTACAAGCATTCCATCTCGACCATCCAGGAAGACACCGGCAAGGCGTTCACCGCAGGCGCGGCGCGCACCAGTTCGGGCAGTTCGCGCGATGGGGATTCCAAGCGCCCGGTCGCGATCTCGCACAAACGCCGTTTGCCGACGAACGTCGGCGGCGAATAACGAAAAGCTGCACCGCATTTGCATCAGGCAAATGCTTGCTGCGCCGTAAAGTGAAAAAAAGGCGAAGCCCGTAGGGGCTTCGCCTTTTTTGTTTTGGTCAAATTCACAAATTCGTCACAATCCGATCATGCGATTCGGAAAGCTCACCGTCCGGACGATGTTTTCTTATGCATCACCAGAATCGGATGATGGTCGACTCGCACGATCTCATTCGAATGTCTCGTCTCGGCCGCTGGCGGCATCGCAAGATCGAGTACGTCGGCAACGGATTCCAGCCGGGTATCCACCAGCACGCCGCTCTTCACGTTCGTAGTCCCGACGACATCAGCGACGACTGAGTCAGGTGCTGTGGCATGCCGCACATCTACTGTGCGGCAGCGGACATCGAACCCCACCGCGCGGATGATTGTCTCGCGCGTCTTCCAGAACGCCTCCGCGGTACGTGTCATTGGCCGCATGGCGACATATTCGATGATCACCGGATAACCTCGCACGCGTGGGTAAGCCGCCAGCAACTGGCCGGAGCGGACGTACTGCGTGTAACGATCTATCTTTTTCGTCAGCAACGAAAAATGCGTGGCTTCATCATCCCAGTCGAGGTCGTCGAAGATGCCGACGTACACGCGCTTGAACAGGATGTTCACGCCGACGTAATCGATAGTGTCCACGTCGAGAAGAGACATGGTATTTCCCCATCGCCCGATGCCGGGCAAAGATTGCAGGCGCGTATTGTAATGGACTGCGTCATCCTAAATAAGTACGCGGGGCGTGATTGCAACAGTGTACGACGCTCGAAAGCAATGTCATTCATCGTGCTGTGAAATTGACTGTTTTAAAGTAGCTCCTGTTCGACAGTCGTGAATAGGAGGATACCTAAAAATACCCCGGTTCAATTGACATCGCTCATCTCGAAAAACAAACTGGGTTCACGTTTTTGAACAGTTTGTGCGATTGAACACCGGACAGCGCACGAGCAGACCCTCAGTGTCCGGCAGGAGCAGCAAAATGAAATCGAAGTCCAGTAAATCCATCAAGATCGCCATGATCGCGGCGGCATCCTCCGTCCTGATGACGAGCGCGTTTGCAGCGTCTATCGACGGCACCACGAACGTACGCATTGGCGGCAAGGTGCAATCGGTGGATACGGCCACACACAGCGTTACCGTGATAAACGCTCAGGGCGTCACGGAATCGTTCCAGGTCGGCCCCAACATCCCTAACCTCGACAAGCTCAAGGCAGGCACCGCAGTGTATGGCACGACAGCGCGACCGGTTCGTCTTACCGTGCTCGAATCTTCCAGACTTGCCGCAGTGCCCACGCAAGATGGCAGGGAGACTGTCGCCCAGGTAACGAGCGTGGATAGCCAGCGCGGCTCAGTGACACTCCGTGACACGCAAGGCGCCGAGTTGACCGTGCAGGCCAACTCGCCGGGAGCGGTTGCGGCGGTCGTGCCGGGTACGCGCGTTCTCGTCAATGCAGTGAATCCCGCTGCGCCGGCAAGTGGCCAGGTCCCCCGCTGAGCAGTCGGATTCGTCCGATAGCTCTACGCGTGTCAGGTCTTCATCATGCATGCTTCGTTGGTGATCCAGATCCCCGCTGGATGACGAATGGTGAGTGAGCCGGTTCCATACCGACTCGCTTAGCTTCCCCGGAAGCGCGGCGGCGCAGCAGTCAAGGTACCTCTGAGATCCAAGCGTAGTCGCAAAGAAAAATCCACCCGGCGGGAGCCGGGTGGATTTTTTTTGCCCGCAATCTTTGAAAAGGGCACGTGCACGGAATCGCATTTCAATAAGGATTGCATAATAATTTTGATAGCAGGATTACTTCCCGAACGCAATCGACAAGCGCCCAACGCGGAAGACTGCGTGCTTTCGTTCCTGACCGTGCGCTCAAACTGAATTGTGCAAAGAAGCATTCGCGTCATTTCTATCATCGCGAATGCTGATTTGCATCTTACGTTTGTGCTACACGGAGGCACATAGAGTTGGTTAATATACGTTCGCGTATCAGTTACCCGCACATAAAGATTACAAGGCTTACGAAGACCGATGCGCGGATAACCGGCACGTAACGAAACATGCAGGTCCAGCACGACAAACGCGGAAGACGCCGCCGGCGCTGCCGCACAAAAAAACCGCTTTTCGTGGAGAATCTCGATATGTACCGAATCCGCATGGCTGCATTGGCTCTCGTCGTATCAGTGGCAACTGCTGGAATGACCGCCCCGGTCGCAATGGCGCAAACCACCGATACCGCCGCTTCCACCCCGAAGCAAGTGCAAAAGGCGCAACGCAAGGCCGATCGGAAAGCAGCGCGCACCAAGAAAAATGCGGAACTGAAGGATCTGGAGAAGAACGGCTACAACCCGGCCGGCGACCAGACCAACTATCCGCAAAACATCCAGAACGCAGAGAAGAAGTCTGCGGCTGCAAAGGCTGCATCGGCCCCTTGAGCGGCGTTCAAGGTCTGTTCGATTGAAAAATAACCCGCTTCTTGCGGGTTATTTTTTTAACGCACATGAAGTTGGCCGCAACACTCAGCATGATGCGTCGGCAGGCTTTTTGGTGAACCGGTAGAATCGGAAGCCGTTTTGCATTGGCTAATTCCCGGTCGATGCGCGTGTCG
>NZ_CAXTGZ010000291.1:0-7308 GCF_964243625.1 uncultured Caballeronia sp. | reverse complement strand
GGCGCGCCGCCAATATTGACGCCTTTGTTCTTGGCGTCGTCGAACGTGCCGAGAATCGGTCCGCGCGCCGGCCAGATGAACGCGGGTTGGGCCGCCGGCGCAGCCGCTGTAGCGCCGTTATCGATTCCGGTGGCGGGCTGGTTCATTGCCAGCCCGGGCGTCGCGCCCGGTACCGGAGGTTGCGGCGTTCCCATGCCGGACGATGAACCGTAAGCCGGCGCCTGCGGCAGCATGGTGCTGCCTGCGCCGTTGGTGGTGGCAGCGCCATTCGCGCCGTAAGTGCTCGTCAGCGGCTGCGCCTGCACGCCGCCGCCCACGATAGGCGCGGTAGACACGCCCGGCGTTGCGGCGGCAAGATTTGCACCCGGAGGCGCTACCCGCAGCAACTGGTCAACTTCGATTTGATTCGGGTTCGTCATGTTGTTCCACGACGCGATATCCCGATAATTCTGGCCGTTTTCCAGCGCAATCCGGTATAGGGTGTCACCCGGTTTTACGCGGTAGTAGCCTGGCGGCGGCGGACCCGGCGGCAGGACGGCACCGTCCTGAGCGGCTTGCGTGCCGATCGCAGCTCCGGTCCGGTCGACGACCGGCGCGTTGTCCATCCGTGTCGCGCACGCCGCCAGCACGGACAGCGCCGCGACACACACCATGCGCTGAACCACGGTCAAACCAGGGTTCGCGCTCACTTCTCGTTTAGCACGCAACATACTCATCGGTGTCAAATCACTCCGGATTTTAAAGGTACAAAGAAAACCCGATCAAGCTGCGACTCGCGCCATTGCGTGGGCGAAACGCGCTCGACGAGCGTCAGTATTTGCGCTTGCGCGGTTTGCGATCCGACCGGCGCAACCAGCCTGCCGCCAACGGCGAGTTGATCGAGCAGCGCTTGCGGAACATCGAGCCCCGCGCACGCTATGACGATGGCGTCGAACGGCGCGGCTGCCGGCAGTCCGAGCCGGCCATCGCCGTAATGCAAACGGATGTTCGGTACACGCAAGGGGCGCAAATTCAGCTTTGCGCGCTCCGACAACGGCCGAATCCGTTCAATGGAATACACATCAGTTGCGACCTGCGACAACACGGCCGCCTGGTAACCACAGCCCGTGCCGATTTCCAGCACGTTTTTCAGCGTTCGCCCCGCAGCAACCAGTTCGATCATTCGCGCGACAACCGAAGGTTTCGAGATCGTCTGGTGATGACCGATTGGCAACGCGGCGTCCTCGTAGGCCTGCGCCGCAAGCCCGGGGTCCACGAACATGTGCCGCGGCACCGCTGACATGGCCGCCAGCACACGCAGGTCTGTGATGCCGTTTGCGCGCAGCCGTTCGACCATACGTTCACGCACCCGTTCCGATGTCAACGCGTGCGTGCTGCCATGCGTTCCGTGCAACGCCGTCTTCCGGGCCGTACCGGACTTGACGTCCGGCTGCTGCACCGGCTTCGTATCCTGCGCCGCCTGAGCCTTCACGCTCGCGGCGAAGTCCCGCGCTTCGTTCACGCGCGCACCCGAACGCAACGCCCCGGACTGATGGTGAGCCACAACCGCAGAAGGCTTCGGTGCGGCATGCGGCTTTCCTGCTGTCGTTCCCGCAACACCGGCCGGCTTGACTACAGCGTTGGCCTTCCCTCCGGGATGAAGCGCCGTCGACAATTTCGCAACCTTTGCAGCCGCGGGTTTCAGCGTCGCGGCGCTGGCCTTGTGCGTTGCCCCCGCCGGCCGCGCTGCGCCGTTACCGCCCGCGATCGACTTCAGGACCGGCTTCGCGACCGGCCTGGCGTTCGATTTGCTGCTTGCATCGGGACGCGCAGTCGCTTTGCGCGGCTCGCGCACCAGGTCGGCGAGTGCCAGCGGGAAGCGTTTTGCGCGTTCTTCCGTCATGAACGGCTGCTCCGCGCCTCGGCCCACTCGCGCGTGGCGGGCAGCAGCTTGGTATGCGTGAGATCGAGTTGCAACGGCGTGATTGAAACATGTCCGTTCGCAATAGCATGAAAATCTGTGCCTTCGCTTGCATCGAGCGCGTCGCCTGACGGCCCGATCCACCAGATCGGGTTCCCGCGGGGATCGATTTGCCGGATCACCGGTTGCGAGGGATGACGCTTGCCAAGCCGCGTGATGCGCCACTCTCCCATTTCTTCGTAAGGCAGACTTGGAATGTTCACATTCAATAACGGATGGCCCGGCATGGGATGCGCCAGAAAATGCGCAACGATGTCAGCGGCAACGCGCGCTGCGTCTTCAAGATGCAACCAGTCGCGCCCGACCAGCGAGAACGCGATGGCCGGCACGCCGAACATGAAACCTTCTGTCGCCGCCGCGACCGTTCCGGAATATAACGTGTCCTCGCCCATGTTCTGGCCGTTATTGATACCGGAAACGACCAGGTCCGGCTGCTTTTCCAGCATGCCCGTCAGCGCGATATGCACTGAGTCGGTGGGCGTACCGTTCACGTAATTGAAACCGTTCGGCGCCGTGTGAATGGTGAGCGGGCGCGACAGTGTCAGCGAGTTAGAAGCACCGCTGCAATTCTGCTCAGGGGCCATGACCGTGACCTGCCCAAGCGGCTCCATGGCCGCGTGCAGCACGTTGAGCCCGCGGGCCAGATAACCGTCGTCGTTGCTGAGTAGGATTTGCATTCGACGATTGTAACCGAGGAAAGTAGGCCCGCGGCCCGGCCGTGGGGTCCTCGGCCGAACGGCCAGGTTTTCCGCGCAATGCTGGTTGATCTCGAGCGTTTTTCGTGCGTTTTATTAGACCGGATGGCTAACGCTGCGTCTCTGAACGCACGCCCCGGCAACGTCGTTTTACACTGGCGCATAGCGGATTTTTCAATGGAGACCCCATGCGCGCCATTCGATGCAACCAGTACGGACCGCCCGAATCACTCGTGCTCGAAACCTTGCCGGATCTCCGTCCAGGCGCCGACGAAGTGGTGATCGACGTACGGGCGGCCAGCGTGAACTTCCCTGATGTGCTGGTTATCCAGAACAAGTATCAGACGAAGCCGGCACTGCCCTTCACCCCGGGTGCCGAGTTCGCGGGTGTCGTGCGAGAGGTCGGCACGAACGTCAGCCGGCTCAGCGTAGGCATGCGGGTCGCTGCTTACACCGCGCAAGGCGCGTTCGCCGAACAGGCGGTTGCCCGCGAAGCGGCCTGCATTGCGCTGCCCGAGGACATCGACTTTGCGAGCGCGTCGGCCGTCACGCTCGCGTACGGCACGTCGCATCACGCCGTGGTCGATCGCGGCGGCCTGAAAGCCGGCGAAACCATGCTCGTGCTCGGCGCGGCCGGCGGCGTGGGACTGGCAGCGGTTGAAATTGGCAAGGCGCTTGGAGCGCGCGTGATCGCTGCGGCGTCCAGCGCGGAGAAGCTGGCATTGTGCGTTGAACATGGGGCAGATTCGGCCATCGACTATTCGAGCGAGAACCTGCGTGAGCGCATCAAAGAGCTGACGGACGGAAAAGGTCCGGACGTCATCTACGATCCGGTTGGCGGCGAGTATGCGGAACCGGCTTTTCGCAGCATCGGATGGAGGGGGCGTTATCTGGTGGTGGGGTTCGCCAACGGCGAGATACCGAGGTTGGCCCTCAATCTGACGCTGCTGAAAGGCGCCAGCATCGTGGGCGTGTTCTGGGGCCAGCACATACAACACGAACCCGAGCTCGCAGGCGCAGCAATGAAGCAGATCTTTGGTTGGATCAAGGAACGCCGGCTTCGCCCGCACATCACGAAGCGTTATCCGCTCGCGCGAACCGCCGATGCATTGAGCGACATGGCGAGCCGGCGTGTCTCGGGCAAGATCGTGATCGAGCCGTGAATGATTGGCGTCAAGAGGGCCGCGTCACATCTTTTCGGTATCGCCGGCGTTCGGCTGCCATTTCATCAGGCGGCGTTCGACGAACGCAACTATCCCGTCCAGGATCAGCGCGAATGCCGTGAGCACCAGAATGCCTGCGAACACGGTATTGATATCGAACGTGCCTTCGGCTTGGAGAATCAGGTATCCGACACCGCGTGCCGAACCCAGATATTCGCCCACCACGGAGCCGACAAACGCAAGTCCCACCGACGTGTGCAAGCTGGAGAACACCCAGCTTGTCGCGCTCGGCAAATACACGTGCCGCAGCAGATGTTTGCGATTGGCGCCGAGCATGCGGGCGTTGGCAAGAACGACCGGGCTCACTTCCTTCACGCCCTGATAGACGTTGAAAAACACGATAAAAAAGACCAGCGTCACGCCGAGCGCCACTTTCGACCAGATGCCGAGGCCGAACCAGACGGCGAAGATCGGTGCGAGGATGACGCGCGGCATCGAGTTCGCGGCCTTGATGTACGGATCGAAGAGCGCGCTCATCATGGGCGCCAGGGCAAGCCATAAACCAACCCCGAGACCCATTACCGTTCCAATCACGAATGCGAGCACGGTTTCGATCAGCGTGACCCAGAGATGCACGTAGATCTCGCCGGTCGTGAACCATTGCCAGATGCGCAACAGCACTTTCTGCGGTTCGCCAAAGAAAAATGCGGCCTTGCTCGAATCGTCGAAATAAAAAGCCGGCAACAGCGTCGGGCTGGTCAGCACATACCAAAGTAAGAAACACAGCACGAGCAGCAGCCACTGCCATACAACCAGGTTGGCGCGGTTCGGGCGCAACGTTTTCCACATGATCGATCTGCTCTTGTTGGCAAGCTAATGGGCGATTCAAACGGCTGTGAGCTGTTGCTTGTAGCCTTTCAGGACTTCTTCCCGCAGCACGGACCAGATCTGTGAATGCAATTCCACGAAGCGCGGATGCGAGCGGATTTCGGCCACATCACGCGGACGCGGCAGATCGATCACGAACTCGCCGATCGGATGCGTGCCCGGCCCTACCGACAGCACCACCACGCGATCGGACAGCGAAATCGCTTCGTCGAGGTCATGGGTGATGAAGAGCACGGCTTTACGCTTGGCTGCCCAAAGTTCGAGCAACTCGTTTTCCATGAGCTGGCGCGTCTGGATATCCAGGGCGGAAAACGGTTCGTCCATCAGGATGATGTCCGGATCGAGGATCAGCGTTTGCGCCATGCCCACGCGCTTTCGCATGCCGCCGGACAACTGATGCGGATAACGGTCGCCGAACCCGCCAAGACCGACGCGCTTTAACCACTCTTCGCCTCTCGCAGACGCTTCGTCTTTGGGAACGCCGCGAAACGACAAACCGGCTGTGACGTTGTCGAGTGCCGATCGCCAGGGCATCAGCGCTTCAGCCTGGAACAGGTATCCGGCGCGGCGGTTGATCCCGTCAAGTTCGGTACCGAAGACGTTGACCGTGCCCGACGAAGGCGCGAGCAAACCCGCGCCGACGTTCAACAGCGTGGACTTGCCGCAACCCGTAGGACCGACGACCGAGACGAACTCGCCCGGCGCGACGCGCAACGTCGTCTCCTTGACCGCCGTGTAGCGGGAGCGGCGGTCATCGCGGGAGACGAACGTGCAGGTGACATTCTCCAGCGCGAGCGCGGGGACCGGTGTAGTTGTCGGCTGCATCGCTTATGCCTTGACCGAGGTCAACGCCTTCTTCACGAAGTCGTTGGTCCACGTCTTCGACAGGTCGATCGGCTTGCTCTTTACGGTTTCGTCGAAGGCTTGCAGCGTCTTGAGCGACGTCGCCGGGCCGTTTGCGGGCATCAGGCCATCGGGCGACATGGCTTCCTTCACGTGCTGCCATGCATCCAGATAAAGCGAACTGTCGCCGAGCAAGTATGCCTCGGGCACCGTCGAGATCAGGTCCTTGCCCGTTGCCGTCTGAAGCCACTTGAGTGCACGGACCATCGCGTTGGTGAGCGCCTGGGTGGTGTTCGGATTCTTCGTGATGAAGCTCTGCGATGCATACAGGCACCCTGCCGGCATGTCGCCGCCGAAGACCGCGCGGGTATCGGCGAGCGTACGGGTGTCCGAGATCACTCGGATGTCGCCGGAGCGTTCCAGTTTGGTCATGACGGGATCGAGGTTCGCCATGGCATCGATCTGTCCCGACTGCAATGCAGCGACCGCACCCGCTCCCGCGCCCACGCCGATGAACGACACGTCGCTCGCGGTGAGCCCGGCCTTCGCCAGAACGAAGCTCGCCATGATCGATGTCGACGAACCCGGCGCAGTCACGCCGATCTTCTTGCCTTTTAGATCGGCGATGCCCTTGTAGTTCGGCATCGCTTTCTTCGACACAGCCAGCACGATCTGCGGCGCGCGCCCTTGCAGCACGAACTCGCGGAACATCTGCCCCTTCGCCTGCAGCAGCAGCGTGTGTTCGAACGCGCCCGACACCACGTCCGCGCTGCCACCCACCGCGGCCTGCAACGCTTTCGCACCGCCGGCGAAGTCGGAGATTTCGATCTCGAGCCCTTCGTCCTTGAAGTAGTTGCGGCGCTCCGCAATGGTGAGCGGCAAGTAGTAGAACAGGTTCTTGCCGCCGACCGCGATCGAAACCTTTGGATGCTCGAGCTTCGCTTGCGCGAACGCGAATGGGGCGTCTATCAATGTGCCGGCAGCGAGCGCCGCGCCGCTTGCGATGAAAGTCCTGCGTTGCATCTTGTCTCCTTCGTTTTTATTTTTCGAGGCTTTGGTTGAACGCCGAGATATTTTGCGGAGGCTCAAATCACCCTGTCCGCCCGCAATCTTGCAATATTGTCAGGATCATACCCGAGCGATTGCAGGACTTCATCGGTGTGTTCACCAAGTTGCGGTCCGAGCCAGCGTGTTCCGCCAGGCGTTTCTGAGAGCTTTGGCGTGACGTTCGGCAAGGCGATCTCACGGCCGTCCTGCCACGGAAATCGCTGGATCATCTGGCGCGCGATGTACTGCGGGTCCGTGAACATGTCGGCCACGCTGTAGATGCGTCCCGCGGGAACATCGGCGGCGTTGAGCACGGCGAGGGCTTCGTCGATCGTGCGCGTGCACAGCCACACGCGGATGGCATCATCGATTTCCCGCGTACGTGGCACACGTCCATCATTCGATGCCAGCGTCGGATCGTTGCCCAGATCTTCGCGGCCGATCGCCAGCATCAAACGCTTGAAGATAGGATCGCTGTTGCCGCCGATCACGATGCTGCCATCGCGGCACGGATACGTATTCGACGGCACGATACCCGGCAGCGACGCGCCCGTGCGTTCGCGGATCATGCCGTACACACCATATTCCGGCACTACGCTTTCCATCATGTTGAAGACGGCTTCGTAAAGCGCGACATCGACGACCTGCCCTTTGCCACCGTTCGCTTGCCGGTGATGCAGCGCCATCAGTGCGCCGATCACGCCGTGAAGCG
>NZ_CAXTGZ010000290.1:0-7316 GCF_964243625.1 uncultured Caballeronia sp. | reverse complement strand
CCGTTGGAAATCGGACCCGGGTGAATCGGGTTATCCCTTACGACCCATTATCAAGATGACTGCGGTTATCGCCGAGTCATTTTGCAAACGCTTAACCTTGTTACAGGGCGAAACACCGCTGGTTACGAATTGCTAACAACGGCTGAGGTCCTTGCCTGGCGGGCGATTGCATGAATATCGACAAGCTGCGTCGGACTTGATGCGATGCCCAGGACGCAACAATGAGCAATGCCTGTGCCAAGCGTGCGAAAGGCACCACAGCCCGTCTCGTATGGTTTCAGCCACGAACCCGGGTCAATTCGAAGCGGTTTTGCAAAGTAATTGCCGGACGGTGCCGTTAAACAATCAATGCGCCCGCGTTGTAAGAAAAGATGCGCTTGATAGGTAAATCGAAAGCGGGTTTTGCAGAAGTTGGACGACAAATCGGCAGGTTTGCCCGATTTGTTCACGGGATTTTGCGTTGCCCGTGAATCACCTTACACGGTAATCGCCCCGCCAATAAAGACGCAGCCGGTTTCGCGCCGCCCATTTCCCTTCAAAGTTTTCCAGCCTCGTGCCGTAAACCACTTAACGGCGGTTTCGCCGCTGCAACCATGAGGATTCGATTGTGCTGATTTTCATCGGAACACTAGTGACGCTTTTGTCGGTTTTCGGCGGTTATGCGCTGGAAGGCGGGCATCTGGGCGCGCTGGTCCAACCCGTTGAAATCCTGATGATTGCAGGTGCGGGTGTCGGCGCTTTCATCCTCGGCAACGGCATGAAGACGATCAAGGCCACGCTGCGCGTGATCCCGACACTCTTCAAAGGCTCCAAGTACAACAAGGATGTGTACATGGAGCTGATGGCGCTTCTCTACGTGCTGCTCGCCAAGGCGCGCAAGGAAGGCACGCTGACGCTGGAATCCGACATTGAC
This sequence comes from uncultured Caballeronia sp., assembly GCF_964243625.1. NCBI lineage: Bacteria > Pseudomonadati > Pseudomonadota > Betaproteobacteria > Burkholderiales > Burkholderiaceae > Caballeronia > uncultured Caballeronia sp. The sequence continues at coordinate 6,403 of NZ_CAXTGZ010000290.1, read as the reverse complement.
GATCCGGCTAAAAGCCCGATCTTTGCGCAGTATCCGAAGATCCTCGCGGATCACCATATCGTCGAGTTCCTGACCGATTATTTGCGCCTGATGGTCGGCGGCAACATGAACGCGTTCGAGATCGAAAGCCTGATGGACGAGGAAATCGAAACGCATCACGCCGAAGGCGAAGGCCCGGCGCAGGCGCTCCACAAGGTCGGCGACGCGATGCCTGCGTTCGGCATTGTCGCGGCCGTGATGGGTGTGGTCCATACCATGGCATCCGCCGATCAGCCGCCGGCGATTCTCGGCGAAATGATCGCGCAGGCGCTGGTCGGGACGTTCCTCGGCATCTTGTTGTCGTACGGGTTGATCGGGCCGCTGGCGAGCGTTGCGGAGCAGCGCGTGGCCGAGTCGACGAAGATGTTCCAGTGCATCAAGGTCACGATTCTCGCGAGCCTGAACGGTTATGCCCCGGCTATTGCGGTCGAGTTCGGCCGCAAGGTGCTTTTCTCCACCGAGCGTCCGTCGTTCTCCGAACTGGAAGAACACGTGCGCCGCGTGAAGGCCAAGTAACGCCTTCACGCGAGAACGCGCTCCCGGAGAATCTGCCATGTCCAACAAAACCGATCGCCCGATCTTCATCAAACGGATCGTATCGAGCAAGAAAGCGCATCACGGCGGCGCGTGGAAGCTTGCGTACGCTGACTTCATGACCGCGATGATGGCGTTCTTCCTGCTCATGTGGCTGCTGAGCGCGGTGTCGCCAGTGCAGCGCCAGGGCATTGCGGAGTATTTCAACATGCCGCTCAAGAACGCCATCATGGGCGGGCAGAGTTCAGGCATGGACTCGAGCATTCTCAACGGCGGCGGACGCGATATCTCCAGCCCCGAGCAAGGCACGACACGCATGAGCGACGGCACGCGGCGCTCGAATCGCATTGATGAACAAACGCTGAGAGACGCGCAAGGCGAACTCGAACGCCGCGATCAGGCGCGCTTGCACGACCTGCAGGTCAAGCTGATGTCGGCGATAGATGCGAATCCGGTGTTGCGCCAGTTCCGCCAGCAGATTCGCATCGATTCGACGCAGCAAGGTTTGCGCATTGAAATTGTCGATACACAAAAGCGGCCGATGTTCGCCCTCGCAAGCAATTCCGTGCAGCCGTACATGCGCGACATCCTGCGCGAAATCGGCAAGGCGCTCAACGACGTGCCGAACCGGATCGTCGTGCAGGGACATACCGACGCCACGCAATACGCGGGCGGCGAGAAGGGCTACAGCAACTGGGAATTATCGGCGGATCGTGCCAACGCATCGCGCCGCGAATTGATTTCGGGCGGCATGGATGAAGCGAAGGTCTTGCGTGTGATCGGGTTGGCATCGACGCAAAACCTGAACAAGCAGGACGCCCTGGATCCGGAAAACCGCCGCATCAGCATTCTCGTTTTGAATCGCAAATCGGAAGAGTCGATGACACGCGACGAAACCGCCGCGACCACGATTACCAGCAATCCCCTTAACGCTGGCAACGCCACGCCTGGACTCGGCGCGCTCGTGCCGAACAAAGCGACGGCCAAGTAGCCAGCTTCAGGAAAAGCCTCAAAACATCGGACCGGGTACGACAAAACCATGATCAAGAACATTCTGACAATCGACGATTCCGCTTCAATGCGCAAAGTCCTCTCGGCGACATTCGTGGCGGCGGGGTATCGCGTGGAAGTTGCCGCCGATGGCGCCGAAGGCTACGAAGCGGCGCTCGCCGAACAGTTCGACCTCATCGTGACCGACCAGAACATGCCGGCCATGAGCGGGCTCGATCTGATCGTGAAGCTGCGCGGGCATCGCGCATATGCGAATACGCCGATCCTCGTGCTGACGACCGAATCCAGCGACCAGTTCAAGGCGGCGGCGCGCGAAGCGGGCGCGACGGGCTGGATCGAAAAACCGATCGATCCCGACATGCTGACCGAACTGGTCGCGACGTTGTCGGACGCCGAGCAGTCGCACTGAAGCAGTGAAGCACTCAAGCACTGAAACACGCAGCACGAGACAAAGCACAAGCAATTACGACGCGCATAGCGACGACAGACAAGGCATCCGGTGGTGACCCAGGCATGACACTCGACATTACGCAGTTCTATCAAACATTCTTCGACGAAGCCGACGAGCTGCTCGCAGACATGGAGCAATTGCTGCTCGCGCTGGATCTGGCGAACCCCGATCCCGAAGACCTCGGCGCGATTTTCCGCGCGGCGCATTCCATCAAGGGCGGCGCGGCGACGTTCGGTTTTTCGGCGCTGACCGAGACCACGCACATTCTCGAATCGCTGCTCGACCGGGCGCGTAACAACGAGCTGGTCTTGCGCCGCGACATGATCGATACCTTCCTTGAAACCAAGGACGTGTTGTCGGATCAGTTGAGTGCTTACCGTGCGAGCGCGGAACCGGATGCGGCCGCCGCAAAGGCGATCTGCACGAAGCTCGAGTTTCTCCGGGATAACGACGCGTGTAACGACGCGTGTAACGACGCGGGCCATGCGCCGCAAGCTGCTGCGCCGGCGCCGTCTTTCGCCGACCAAGCCGCGATCGCCCAGGACCTCGCGCAAGTCGCGATGGCGCTGGGTCCGAACGAGCCGCCCGCGCACGTGGTCGAGCAGGCAAACGAAGCCGTGGAAGAAGAGGGCGACTGGACGGAGTTTCCGTCCGCGCCGGAATCCACCGACTCAAGTGCTGACACCGGCCCGCATCTGAAAATCACGTTACGTGGGGTAGGGGAGAAGGACCAGGCTCTGTTGACCGAGGAGCTTGGAAACCTGGGGACAGTCGTCGGGGAAAAGAAGTCGGGCGGTGACCTGACGTTGTGGCTGGACTCGGATGTATCGGCGGATGACATCGTTGCCGTGTGCTGTTTCGTGATCGATGATTCGCAGATTTCGATTGGTCGCGGCAATGCGTCGAGCGCATCGGTGGATGAAACGCCGGTCGCAGCCGTGGAAGAAATCAAAGAGGTGGCAGAAAAAGCGCCCCAGGCAGAGAAGACGGAACCGGCGGCGGCTGCATCTGCTGCCGCCGAGTCCCGCGCAAACACACCGGTTTCGGCTCCGGCCGAAGCTCCCAAGGCGCGCGCCGCAGCGGCGCCGGCTGCTGCAGAAGGCAGTTCGATTCGCGTGGGCGTTGAAAAGGTCGATCAGTTGATCAACCTTGTCGGCGAACTCGTGATCACGCAGGCCATGCTCGCCGAAACCACGAGCACGTTCGATCCCGCGCTGCACGACCGCCTCTTCAACGGCATGGCGCAACTCGAGCGCAATGCGCGCGACTTGCAGGAAGCCGTGATGTCCATCCGCATGATGCCGATGGATTACGTCTTCAGCCGTTTCCCGCGTCTCGTGCGCGATCTCGCCGCGAAGCTCGGCAAGGAAGTCGAACTCGTCACGTTCGGTCAGGCGACGGAACTCGACAAGAGCCTGATTGAACGCATCATCGACCCGTTGACGCACCTCGTGCGCAACTCGCTCGATCACGGCATTGAAACCGTTGAAGCGCGTCGCGCGTCCGGCAAGGCCGCGGCGGGGCAACTGGTGCTGTCGGCGGCGCATCACGGCGGCAACATCGTGATCGAAGTCAGCGACGACGGCGCGGGCCTGCGCCGCGACAAGATCCTCGCCAAGGCGATGAAGCAAGGCATGCAGGTCAGCGAGTCGATGTCCGACGACGAAGTCTGGCAACTCATCTTCATGCCCGGCTTTTCCACTGCCGATCAAGTCACGGATATCTCCGGCCGTGGCGTTGGCATGGACGTGGTGAAACGCAACATCCAGGCGATGGGCGGCCACGTGGAAATCCAGTCGCGCGAGGGCAAGGGTACGACCACGCGTATTGTTTTGCCGCTGACGCTGGCGATTCTCGACGGCATGTCGGTGAAGGTCGGCAGCGAAATTTTCATCCTGCCGCTGAACTTCGTGATGGAGTCGCTGCAACCCGTTGCCGACGATATCTACACCGTCGCGGGCGGCGAGCGCGTGGTGCGCGTGCGTGGCGAATATTTGCCGCTGGTCGCGCTGCACCAGGTGTTCGAAGTCAGCGACGCACGCACCGAACCCACGCAGGGAATCATTACGATCATCCAGTCCGAGGGACGGCGTTTTGCCATGTTGATCGATGAGCTCGTCGGGCAGCAGCAAGTGGTGGTTAAGAACCTCGAAACGAATTACCGCAAGGTGCACGGCATCTCGGCTGCAACCATTCTCGGCGACGGCAGCGTCGCGCTGATCGTGGACGTGGCGGCGCTGAATCGTGAAAACCGCACGGCGCACGGCGCGGTGGCGTCGCTCACACATTAAGCATCAACGCATTGACGCAGTAACCAAACAACCGAACTCCGGGAGCTAAAAATGGCAGCAGACATTCAATCCATCACTTCCGCGGCGCAGCGCCGCGACGTTCAACGCGCTTCCACGCCAGCCGAAGCGGCCGGACAGGAATTCCTGGTCTTTACGCTGGGCGCGGAAGAGTACGGCATCGACATTTTGAAAGTGCAGGAAATTCGCGGCTACGACAACGTCACGCGCATCGCGAATGCGCCGACGTTCATCAAGGGCGTGATCAACCTGCGCGGCATCATCGTGCCGATCGTCGATATGCGCATCAAGTTCAATCTCGGCCGTGTCGAATACGACAACCAGACGGTCGTGATCATCCTGAACGTGGCGCATCGCGTGGTTGGCATGGTGGTCGACGGCGTGTCCGACGTCCTCACGCTTCAGGCTGATCAGGTCATGCCGGCGCCGGAATTCGGCGCGACGCTCACGACCGAGTATCTGACGGGACTCGGCACGGTCGATGGCCGCATGCTGATCCTGATGGACATCGAAAAATTGATGACGAGCAAGGAGATGGAGTTGATTGACTCCGTCGCGGCTTGATCCCACGTTTGGAAGAAAGACATGCTTAAGAACTGGTCGATTCGTACCACGCTGACCCTCGTGGGCTTGCTGTTCGTAGGCTTTGCCGCCGTGGTGGCTGCGCTGTCCCTGAACGGCTTGCGCTCGGCGGGCAATTCGTTGTCCATGCTGGCAGATAGCGACATGGTCTCGGTGCGCGCGCTCAACGACGCGTCGTCGTACTTGCTGCGCGCTCGCGTGACGCTTGACCGGGTGCGTTCACTCGATGAAGCCGGCAAGACCGACGAAGCGAAGAAGGCGATCGATCGCGGCCAGTTTTTGCTCGATAAATCCAACGAGAACTGGAAGCTGTTCCTTGCCACGCCGAAGCCGACCTTGCCGCAAGCAATGCTCGATGAAGTCGTCGCCAAGCGCGACACGCTGATGCGCGAAGGCGTGGATCCGGAGTTTGTCGCTATCCGCGCGAACGACTTGGCCGCGTATCACGCCATCGCCGACACGAAGATCAGCCCGATGTTCGTCTCGCTCGACACGGCGTCGTCCGCGGTCGTGGACTTTACGCAAAAACACGCCGATGCCTTGCGCGCGGATACGCAGGCGAATATCACGTTGCTGATCCAGGTGATCACGGGCGTGATGGTGCTGGCGGTGCTGACGTTGATTGCAACCCGTTTCGCAATGGGCGGCATGATCGTGCAGCCGATCAACGACGCGGTGGATCATTTCGAGCGCATCGCACGCGGCGACCTGACGCGCTCCGCTCACACCGATAAAACCAACGAGATCGGCCGCCTGTTTGCGGGTATAGAACGGATGCGCGTGAATTTGACCGCGATGGTCGGGGCGGTGCATCACGGCGCGGAATCCATCGATGTGGGTGCGCGTGAGATTGCAAGCGGCAATACGGACCTGTCACAACGTACCGAGGAACAGGCGGCGTCGTTGCAGGAAACGGCGTCGAGCATGGAACAGTTGACCAGCACGGTCAAGCAGAACGCCGAGAACGCGCGGCAGGCCTCGCAACTGGCCGTGAACGCGTCTGACATTGCATCGCGCGGCGGTGAAGTCGTCGAGCAGGTCGTGGACACCATGAACGCGATTTCATCGAGTTCGAGCAAGGTGGTGGACATCATCGGCGTGATCGAGGGGATCGCTTTCCAGACGAACATCCTTGCGCTGAACGCGGCGGTCGAAGCGGCGCGCGCCGGTGAGGAAGGGCGTGGATTCGCGGTCGTGGCCGGTGAAGTCCGCAGCCTCGCGCAACGCAGCGCGGCGGCGGCCAAAGAGATCAAGTCGCTGATCGGCGACTCGACGGCGAAGGTGGAAAGCGGCTCGCAACTCGTGGCGCGTGCCGGCACGACCATGGACGAGATCGTCCAGGCGGTGCGTCGCGTGACGGACATCATGGGCGAGATCAGCGCGGCGTCCGACGAACAGTCGCAGGGCATCGAACAGGTGAGCCGCGCGGTCGGGCAGATGGACGAAGTGACGCAGCAGAATGCCGCGCTGGTTGAAG
>NZ_CAXTGZ010000289.1:0-7382 GCF_964243625.1 uncultured Caballeronia sp. | reverse complement strand
TCGTCGATGTAGACAATCCCGCGCTGAGCCTTGTCGACTTCGTAGTTACAGTTCTGCAGCAGCTTCTGAATAATGTTCTCGACGTCCTCGCCGACATAACCCGCTTCCGTGAGCGTGGTTGCGTCTGCGATAACGAACGGAACGTTCAGCATGCGTGCGAGCGTTTGCGCGAGCAGCGTCTTGCCCGAACCCGTGGGTCCGATCAGCAAGATGTTGCTCTTCGACAACTCGATATCGTCTTTCTTCTCGAGATGCTTGAGACGCTTGTAGTGGTTATAAACCGCCACAGCAAGAATGCGCTTCGCGCGGTCCTGACCGATCACGTACTGGTTCAGGATTTCGCTGATTTCCTGCGGACTCGGCAAATCCGATTTCGTCAGGCCGGCCTCTTCCGCCGCGCCCGCTGCCTCGTCGCGAATGATTTCGTTGCACAAGTCGATGCATTCATCGCAGATGAATACGGAAGGACCGGCAATCAGCTTCTTGACCTCGTGCTGGCTCTTGCCGCAGAACGAGCAATACAACAGCTTTTCGCTGTTCGAACCTTTCTTGTCCGCCATGGATGTGTGAGCCTCCGGACACTCGATTACATAATACGCCGCTCAATTCACCCGCGCAGAAACGGCACGTGCACCAGGTGAAAGCGTGTGTGGCGTGTGCTTTAACGCCATTTCGCGCGTCGGCTCCAGCATGGTGTGCCGGGCTTCCTTGCTGCGTTGCCGTTGCGAATCAGACCGCTGCACAGCAATGATCCGCAACGTCTACTTAATAAAACAGTCGGCTGGACCGGTCATTCCCGAGTCCGGCGCGTTACAACTCAGGGACGCTTGTGAAGAACCTGGTCGACAAGACCGTACGCCTGCGCGTCATCGCCCGACATGAAATTGTCGCGGTCGGTATCGCGCGCGAGACGCTCCACCGGCTGGCCGGTATGGTGCGACAGCAACTGATTCAGACGTTCCTTCAGGTACAGGATTTCCCGCGCCTGAATTTCGATATCCGATGCCTGCCCACGCGCGCCGCCAAGCGGCTGGTGAATCATCACGCGTGCATTCGGGAGCGCCACGCGCTTGCCCTTGGCGCCTGCTGCCAACAGGAACGCGCCCATGCTTGCGGCGAGGCCCATGCACAGCGTGGCGACGTCGGGCTTCACAAACTGCATGGTGTCGTAGATCGCCATGCCGGCCGAGACCGAACCGCCCGGGCTGTTGATGTACAGGCTGATGTCCTTGTCAGGATTTTCGCTTTCGAGGAACAGCAACTGCGCGACAACCAGGTTGGCCGTCTGGTCGTTCACTTCCCCGACCAGGAACACGACACGTTCTTTCAGCAGGCGCGAGTAGATGTCATAGGCACGTTCGCCGCGGCCGCTAGTTTCGACAACCATCGGCACCAGACCCAGCGCCTTGGTTTCGAAATCATGCGGCGCGTTTGACGCGAGCGAGTCCAGTAATTGAGCGCGATAGGTCATGCAATTTCCTTGTTCGGAATAGGGATACTGAACGACAAGCAACATCCTTGGATAAGGCCAAACACGGTGACTTGCAATGACTTGCAAACCCGGCGCCGAAAACGTCGATCCTGCACAAACGCAAAAAAGGCGTGCCGGCCCGTCACCCCGACGGCCCTGCACGCCTTTCCGACGCTGCTTACGCTTGCGCCGTCGCGCTGGCCAACTCTTCGAAGCTTACTTCCTTGTCGTTCACTCGTGCCTTGCCGAGCACGAATTCGACGACGTTGCTTTCCACGACGTACGCTTCCATCTCGGCGAGGCGCTGCTGGTTCGAATAATACCAGCGGACGACTTCCTTCGGGTCCTCGTAGCTTTTCGCGAATTCGTCGACTTCAGCACGGATCTGTTCCGGCTTTGCCTGCAGGTCGTTTGCCTTGACCAGTTCGGCCAGAACCAGGCCCAGCTTGACGCGGCGTTCAGCCTGTTCCACGAACATTTCTGCGGGGATCGGCGCGTCGGCTGCGTTCGGCACGCCGCGCTGTTGCAGATCCTGACGCGCCATTTCCACCAGACGTTCCTGATCCTGCTCGACCAACGCCTTCGGCACGTCGAGTTCGGAGATCTTCAGCAGCGCGTCCATGACCTGATTCTTCACGATTTGCTGCGTGCGGCGCTTGGCTTCGCGCTCCAGGTTGTCCTTGATCTCGCCGCGCATCTTGGTGATGTCGCCATCTTCCACACCGAGCGACTTGGCAAAGTCAGCGTCGATTTCCGGCAGATGCGGCCATTCGATCTTCTTCATGGTGATCGTGAACTGAGCCGTCTTGCCGGCCACGTCCTTGCCGTGATAATCGTCCGGGAACTTCAGGTCGAATTCCTTCGACTCGCCGACCTTCAGGCCGAGCGCCGCGGTTTCGAATTCCGGCAACATGCGGCCTTCGCCGAGCACGAAGGTGAAATCTTCGGCGCTGCCGCCTTCGAACAGCACGCCGTCCAGCTTGCCGACGAAGTCCATGGTCACTCGATCGCCGTCCTTGGCCGCCGTGTCCGCACCGCCGTCACCGTGCTCGCCACCTTCGCCGCGAGCGTGGAAGTGAACGCGCTGCTTGCGCAGGATTTCCAGCGTGCGGTCGATCTCGGCTTCCGAGATGGTCGTCACCGTACGCTCGATTTCGGCCGTCGCGACGTCGCCGACCTTCACTTCCGGGTACACCTCGAACGTGGCGTCGAACGCATAGTCTTGAGCGACCTCACCTTCAGCCACCTTCGGTGCGAAGCTCGGCTGGCCTGCAACGCGCAGGTTTTCCGTGCGCGTGACGTCGAAGAATTCCTTGCCGACCTTGTCGCTCAGCACTTCGGCTTCGACCTGGCCCTGGTACTGCTGCGTGACCATCTTGAGCGGCACCTTGCCCGGGCGGAACCCTGGCATGCGCACGTTCTTCGCCAACTGACGAATACGCGAGTCCACTTCCTTTTGCACCGTATCTTTCGGCAGGGAGATCGTCACACGGCGTTCGAGCTTGCCGAGGTTTTCAACAACGTTAGCCATGGCTTCTATCGTCCTAGAGTAAATCGAGTATTCGGGTTCGTGTATCGGGTCAATTCTTGTTCGATCTCGCGCCGCGTAAGGCGCTCAGCGTCTCGCGGTTCCTGAATGCGGCTCCTGAAATGCCAGCGGCTCGCAGAAGCGTTCAGCAAGCCGGACAGGAAACCGCTAATTCAACCGCTTGTGCAACCGTCCACGCCGGTTTGAGTCAACAGAGCCAAACATTTTACCAAACTATTTGCAAGCATCACGCCGGTTCGGGAGTCGGGAGTGCAAATACCGTCGAAACGGACCTGTTTTCGCAGTTTTTAGGTGGGTTTCTCGGGTAGGACGCGCCGCTGCGGGCAGGTTTTGAATCCGCGCGCACTGGCGGCTTACGCCGCTCTCCCGCAGCCCTTCCATTTCCCGCACGCATTGGAAGCATGCGCAGGATGCATAAGGTTTGATTAATTCGGGCCGTGCCGATAGATTTCAGGCAAATTCCATAACACGAGACAACATGCCCTCCTTCCATTCCTCCACGCCCCCCGTCGTCGTCATCGCGCCCGATTCATTTAAGGGGTCGCTTAGCGCGGAACAGGTCGCCGAAGCGATCGCAGGCGGCATTCGCCGCGCCCGTGCCGATGCCGTCATCCGTATCGTTCCCATGGCCGATGGCGGCGAAGGTACGCTCGACGCCATGCTGGCCGCCGGTGGCGAGCGGCGCCTCTTCAACGTGCGCGGGGCGTCGTCGAAACGGCGCGATGCCGCGACGGGCCTCCTCGCCGATGGCAGCGCGATCGTGGAGACGGCGGAAGTCGTGGGCATCACGGACCCCGACGGCATGGCCGTGCCAGTTGCGGAACGCAGCACGCTCGGCATGGGCGAATCAATCCGCACGCTGCTGGATCTCGGCGTGCGCAAGTTCTATGTGGCGCTTGGCGGCAGCAGCACGAACGACGGCGGCGCCGGGCTGCTCGTGGGTCTCGGCCTGAAACTCTTCGATGTGGACGGCAACACGCTCGAACCCGTGCCGTCGCAGTTGGCGCGAATTGCGCGCATCGATGCAACGGGGCTCGATCCGCGTGTGTATGAGGCCGAATTCACCGGCATGTCCGATGTGAACAATCCGCTCACCGGCGAGCACGGCGCAACGGCGATCTTCGGCCCGCAAAAAGGCGTGACGCCTGAGCAGATCGCGGGCATCGATGCTGCCCTCGCCCATTTCGCCGATGTCCTGGAGCCTGCGCTCAAGCTCGAAGCACGCGATAAACCCGGCGCCGGCGCGGCAGGCGGTCTTGGTTTTGCGCTGCACATGCTGGGCGCGCGCTTCGAGGCGGGCGCGGAAGTGGTCGCGCGGGAAGTGGGTCTCGATGCCGCGCTCGAGGGCGCCGACTGGCTCATCACCGGCGAAGGACGCTCCGACGTGCAGACGCTGCACGGCAAGGCGCCGTTCATCGCGTGCCAGCATGCGCGAGCGTTTGGCGTGGAGGCCTCGTTGCTGTCGGGCGCGATCGATCCGGCGGCGTTGCCGCGTTTATCGGAATATTTCAGCGGCTGCTTTTCGCCCGCCCCCGGTCCGATCACGCTGGAAATCGCCATCCGCGACGCCGCCACGTTGCTCGCAAACGAAGCCGAGCAACTGGCGCGGCTGAAGTTCGGACCGAAGCCGTCCTGAATCATCGCGTGCTGGCGATTCTTCCGGGACTGAACAGCACGCGATCCGAAAGCCACACGATCAGCATCGTCAACCCCATCAGCGGGAAAACGATGCCAAGCGCCGTCAAGCCGATCGCCCACGCGCGCATCGGCGGGTGCAACGCCGGCCGCGCCGGTGCACCTACCGCCCGGCCGGGCTTGCGCCTGCGCCATATCACGAAACCGCTCACGGTCATGGCGGCGAGCCCGAGCGAGATTGCCGAGGCGAGCAATTGATTCGCCACGCCAAAATAGCGGCCCATGTGCAGCGAAGTGCCATACGAAATCCACTGCGCCACACGTCCGTAATCACCGTAAGCGATGTCCGAGAGAATCCGGCCGCTGTATCGGTCGATATGAAGCGTGCGTTCGTCTTGCGGATTCGCGGGAAAGTAGGAGACGGTGTATACGCCCTGTGGCGTGGTGGGCAACGCAATGTCGTAGCCGTCTTTCACCCCCGCCTGCGCTGCAATGCCGATCACCTGATCGAGCGCAATCGTGGAATGGGTTGCATCGGCGGCGCTGTCTGGTACATGCGTTGCGCCGACCGCCCAGGGCGTTTGCGGTAACGGCAGGTCGTCCATCTTCATGCCGGCCATCGATGGATCGGCCATGTTCATCGCCGGTGCGGGCGTTGCGGAATGTACGTGCGCCTTGCCCCACGCGCCCTTCGGGTATCCGAGTTGTGCCGACGTCGCGAGCGCCTTGAACTGCTTGCCCCACGTGCTCGACCACGGCAGGCCGCTCAGCACGAAGAACAATGCGCCGAGTGCGAGCCATGCACCACCGACCGCATGCAACTCCCGCCACCGCGCACGACCTTTCACTGACGACAAACGTGGTATGAAACGGCCGTTCTTCTGTTGCGCTTTCGGCCACCACAACGCCACGCCCGTAGCGATCATCACGAGCGTCCAGCAGCCGGCAAGCTCCATTACGATTTCGCCGGTCTTGCCCAGCAGCAAGCCGCGATGAATATTGCGGACCTGCTTCATCAACCGGTTCTCGACGCTCAACCGTCCCAGCACTGCGCCGTTATACGGATCGATATAAACGCTTTCACTCCCGCCCGATCGAAGCCTGAATACGAACTCGGCGCTGCGGCGAGGATTGTTGTTGACGACGACGGTCGTCGGCGTCGCATCGCGCGGCTCGGCGGCGGTGGCTTTCGCGAGCAACACCTGCTGGCTCATACGCGGTTCGGCGCGGGCACTGACGATCATCCGGTCGTGATACAGCAACGGTTCGATCTGCGGCTGGAAGCAATACAGCGTGCCGGTGATCGCAAGCACCAGCAAGAGCGGCATGACAAACAAGCCAGCATAAAAATGCCAGCGCCAGAGCAGACGATGCCGCGCGAGCACGCGGGCATCGGAAAGAGAAGCGGATTGCATGTGAGTTGTCCTTTTAAGGTGCCTAGATCCCGATACGCCCTTCGACATAAACCGTCCGGCCCGCATACGGATGGAACACGTAATAGCGATGATCGAAGAGGTTATCGACGCCGATTCCAAGCTCGGTCCGCTTGGTCGGCCGGAAGGTGAACTTGGCGTCCACGACGGTGTACGTGCTGGTCCCGCCGTAGGTGTTCGGGTTCGTATCGGTGTTGGTCAGCGTGTTGTACTCGCGGCCCGAATAGCGCGCGGCGAGAGTTATTGCGCTCTGGCTCGTCGCACGCCACGTCGCGGCGACGTTCGCGCGCCACAACGGAATCCGATAAAAATATTTGCCCACTGACGCCGGATTGCCGCTGTTCGCGATGATCTTCGACTGCGTGTAGGCCACACCCGCCGTCAGATCCAGGCCATGGATCAGCACGTCCTGCCCTTCATAACTCGTCTCGATGCCGCGCGAGCGCACCTTGTCGATATTCTGGAAGTTGGTGATGTTCGGTATCACTGTGGTGTTCGTCTGGCTGAACAAGGTGTTCTTCACATCGTCCTGGAAGAGCGTGAACCGATACACCCCGTTGCCGTGTTGCCACTCGGCCGTCAGCTCCTTCGAGAGATCGTCCTCGGGCTTGAGGTTCGGGTTGTTATTGACGATCGACAAACCCGTGATCTGCCCTTGAAACAACTCGCCGACGGTGGGAAACCTGTAGGCGCGTCCTATCGATGCACGTAGCAAAAGATCTTGCGTGGCATCGAAGGAAAGCGACGCCTTGGGAGACCAGTGGCTCTGGCTGACTTCACCGTAGTCAAGCGATGTCGCGCCGATCGCCCGCGAGCCGTCGTACGCATTCCAGTTCTCGTAACGCGCGCCGTAGGTGAATTTCCAGCGCGGCAGGAAACGCCACGCGTCTTGCGCGTAGACGGCTTGCGTTTGCGTGCGTCCGCCGAATGCATTGGCGAACGATGTCCCGCCTCCGTCGCGCCACGCGGCCGTGTTGTAGGTTTCGTTGTCGAGGAAATAGTCGTCGTAGTGGTAACCGAACGACAGCCAGTGGGCAGCGAGCCCTGCCGTCGGCGATTCTGGCGTCCATGTCGTGCGCAGGTCGAGTGTCTTCCAGCCGGTGCCGTCGCCGAAAGCGATCGTGCCTGGACCGTTACCCGGCACGCCTGAGTTCGCCGTGCGCGCAATGCTCTGCGTGATGTCGAAATAAGACGCCACCGCCTCGGCATTCCAGCCCGTTGCATTGCGCGTTTTCAGCGATAACCCGTACAGGAAGTTCTCGCTCGAACCCTGGCTCGGCGCAAACGTCGCGGC
>NZ_CAXTGZ010000288.1:0-7417 GCF_964243625.1 uncultured Caballeronia sp. | reverse complement strand
GCGCCGGTAAAAAAAGCTTGATATCGATTTCACGTAAAAATCCGGTCTGTTTAACAGCCTCGATTAACTCCAGCAAAAACAATTATTTTCATTCGGGTAGCGCGTATCAGGAGTCGTCCGCTCATGCATCCCAATTGATTTTGCAAGTCTTTTCAATGACACGTTCCTGCCGTAACCTGAGGCACTTCGCGCCGCACGCGGCGCACATCCCGGACATTGATCAACACCAAGACGCCGCACGAGCGGCGCAGTTTTGTCGCATGACGAGGACGTACGAATGCCTTTGCAGGTCCCTCGCGTTGCGCACACCAAGGCGGCGATTCTCAACGTGGACGCAACGCGCAATCTCACCTTAAGGAGCACGTTCGATGAGCACGATCAAGACGAAGGACGGCACGGAGATCTTTTACAAGGACTGGGGGTCGGGCAAGACGGTGGTGTTTTCGCATGGCTGGCCGCTGGATGCGGACGCGTGGGACTCGCAGATGCTCTTCCTGGTCCAGAAGGGGTTCAGGGTCATTGCGCACGACCGGCGCGGCCACGGGCGGTCCGGCCAGCCGGCGCAGGGCAATGACATGAACACGTACGCCGATGACCTGGCCGCGGTCCTTGATGCGCTCGACGTGAAGGACGCCATGCTTGTGGGCCATTCCACCGGCGGCGGCGAGGTTGCGCATTACATCGGGCGTCATGGGACGGGGCGGGTATCGAAGGCAGTGTTGATCGGCGCCGTGCCGCCGCTGATGCTGAAAACCGAAGGCAATCCGAACGGCGTGCCGAAGGAGGTGTTCGACGGCATCCGTGCCGGCGTCGCCGCCGACCGCTCTCAGTTCTACAAGGACCTGGCGCTGCCTTTCTTCGGTTATAACCGCGAGGGCGCGAAGAAATCACAGGGTGTGATCGATTCGTTCTGGGCGCAGGGCATGCTTGGCGGGATCGTGGGGCATTACGCGTGCGTGCGCGAGTTTTCGGAAGTGGATTACACCGAGGACCTGAAGAAGATCGACGTTCCCACTTTGATCCTGCATGGCGATGACGACCAGATCGTTCCTATCGACACAGCCGGACGCATGTCAGCGAAGATCGTGCCGAACGCCACGCTCAAGGTCTATCCGGGCGGCGCGCACGGCATGTGCGTGGTCGAAGCGGACAAGGTGAACGCGGACTTGCTGGAATTTGCATCGAGCTAAAAGACACGCGCCGGCTGGAGAGCCGGCGCATTGCGTGTCATGGCTTGTGCTTCACCGGGTGCGCGCGGCGAAACACCATCCATCGCGGCGACTTGAATCTGACAATGCTCACGTACAGCCACACATACGTGAATGCAAACACCACGACAAAGCAAAACAGGTGCACCGTATGCCGCCAGAACAGCGTGGCGGGAATCACGGCGATCAGGCACAGCAACCACAAATACGGCGATGTCAGCGAGTTGCGTTGCGTGAGCTCACGTGCGTTCTGCGCCCCGACGGCCCATCGCATGAGGCGTTTGTACACCAGCATGTGCAGATGAACGCCGTCGGGAATGCCCGGCGAAATGCCGCGAATGAATTTTTTCCGGTAGATCGAGAAACACGTCTCGAAGATCGGATACATGAAGAGCAGCACGGGAAACCACGCTGATACATCGCGATTGCGCATCACGAGCATGATCGACAATTCGGCGAGCATGAAGCCGATGAAATAGGCGCCGCCATCGCCGAGAAAGATCAGGCCCGCCGGGAAGTTCCAGATGAAAAAGCCCATCACCGCGCCCATCATGATCAACGAAGCCGACAACACGATCGGATCGTGGACCTGGAACGCGACGTACGCGAGCGAGGCGAACATCATGAACGCGACCATCGATGCAAGGCCGTTGAAGCCGTCGATGATATTGATCGCGTTCGCCAGCGCCGCCACCGCGATCACGGTCACGAGACACGAGATCACGCCATAGGTCAGCAGGAAGTCGAGCGGCGGCACGCTGATACGCGTCACTGCAATGCCGAGCAGGAAATACGCGAGCGCGGCGGCGGCCATGGTGCAGACCAGGCGTACGACGGGCGTCACGCGCTTGGTCAGGTCTTCGATGAGCCCCGAAAAGAAAGCGGGCAAACCGCACGCGACCACGGCAAGAATCCCGCTCGATACAGCCGGATAGCTCCATCGAAGCTGCACGGCAGAGACGGCAAGCCCCAACAGTATGCCGACGCCGCCAATGCGCGGCACCGACCGCGCGTGAAACTTCTGCACGCCGGTCATATCGGTGTCGCCGGAGATGCCTTCGTGCAAATGTGCAAACCGCACGATCAACAGCGTGATGAACAGCGAAACCAGAAAACCGAGCGCGAAGCTAAGCATGAAAAATAATCACTAAAAAGAACGGGACGGGTCAGGCAAAGCCCTTCGGATTCTGCGACTGCCAGCGCCAATGATCGGCGCACATCCGCTCGATGCCATGTTCAGCCTGCCAGCCGATCAGTTCGGACGCGGCGGCGGGGTTCGCATAACACTCGGCGATATCGCCCGGACGGCGCGCTACGAGCTCATACGGCACCGGCTTGCCCGACGCCGCCTCGAACGCCTTCACCACGTCCAGCACGCTGTAACCGTGACCCGTGCCGAGGTTCACCACGAAGCTGCGGTCAAGCGATTGCAGTGCATCGATGGCCTTGATGTGGCCGCGCGCCAGATCCACCACATGGATGTAATCGCGCACGCCGGTGCCATCGGGCGTCGGGTAGTCGCTGCCGAAGATGCGCAGTCGTTCAAGCTTGCCCACCGCAACTTGCGCTACGTACGGCATCAGGTTGTTCGGCACGCCGGCCGGATCTTCGCCGATCGAACCGCTTTCGTGCGCGCCGACCGGATTGAAATACCGCAAGGTGGCGATGCGCCATGTCGGATCGGAGAGTTCCAGGTCACGCAGGATCTGCTCGGCGATCAGCTTCGACTGGCCGTAGGGGTTGGTCGCCGAAAGCGGAAACGATTCGTCGATAGGCACGCTCTTCGGCATGCCATACACCGTCGCCGACGAGCTGAACACGATCTTCTTCACGTTGCGCGCACGCATCGTGTCGAGCAGCACGAGCAGGCTGTCCACGTTGTTGCGGTAATACTCGATCGGCTTAGCGACCGATTCGCCCACCGACTTCAGCGCCGCGAAATGAATCGCGCCGGTGATTGCATGTTCGTCGAAGATGCGGGCGAGGGCGGATTCGTCGCGGGCGTCCGCTTCATAGAACGCGAGTGTCTTGCCGGTGATCTGCTCCACGCGCTTGAGCGATTGCGCGTTGCTGTTCACGAGGTTGTCGATCACGACAACGCCGAATCCCGCATTCAGCAATTCCACGCAGGTATGCGAGCCGATAAAACCCGCCCCGCCGGTCACGAGAATGGTGCCTTTTTCGTTGGTTTGTTCAGTCATGAGTGTCGCTCCCGGAGGTGCTTTTTAAAGTGAGACGCCGGTCGCCGAGAATCCGGTAATCGCGCGTATTGTGCCTTTATAACGTTCGACGACGCCGTTTTCGTCGAATTCCCGCGTGACCTTGGCGCGGCCCGCCACGCCCATTTCGGCGCGCGCTGCATGGCTTGCGAGCAGCATGCGTTCCAATTGTTGCGTCAGGCTGTCCGGGTCTTTCACTTCGCAGAGAAAACCGGTCACGCCGTTTTCAACGACTTCGCGGCAACCGGGGACATCGGTCGCAACAATCGGGCGGCCCATCGCCGATGCTTCCATCAGCGTTCGCGGCACGCCCTCGCGATACGACGGCAGGACCACGCAATCGGCGTTGCCGATGAACGCGCGGACATCGGTCGCTTCGCCGAGATAATCGATGACGCCTTCGCGCTGCCACGCCTGGACTTCGTCGAGCGTGATCGCGCTGGGATTGTCCACGCCGGCCGGCCCGAGCAACTGGAAGCGCGCGTAAGGATATTTCGCGCGAATCCGGCGCGCGGCTTCGACGTATTCCGCCACGCCTTTATCCCACAGCAGGCGGCCAATTAAAACGAAAAAAAAGCCTTCCGTCTGCGGGTTGGCGCGCGGTAGCGGCTGGAAAGCGTATTCGTCGAGATCGACGCCTTCGCCGTGCAGAAGTCGCGCGCGTTCAGGCTTGACGAGCAGGTTTTGATCGATGAAAGCCTGACGGTCGTCCTTGTTCAGGAACCAGACTTCGCGCGGAAAGCGGAACGCGAACCTGTAGAGTTTCTTCGCGATGTTCGCCGTTCCGCTTTGCTGGATGAACACGTAGCCGAGGCCGGTGGTCACGGCTATCGATGGAATACCCGCGAGCTTCGCGGCGATCGTCCCATAGATATTCGGCTTGATCGTGTAATGGAAGACGATTTGCGGACGCGCTGCGCGGTATTCGCGATACAGCGCGGCGAGCGTCCTGAGGTCATCGCGTGGATTCGTTCCCTTCGACGCCATGGGCAGGTCGACACACCGGCAGCCCATTGCTTCCATCAGCGGGAACGTGCGGTCGCGCGGCGCGATGATCGACACTTCGGCGCCCTGTTCGATCAACATTCGCAGCAAACCGCGCCGGTAGGTGTAGATCGCCCAGGCGGTGTTGCAGACGAGGGCAATGCGAAGGCGGGAGGTCTCTGCGTTCATTCTTTCCATTTAAAAAAGGCGTTGTTTCAAGCACCGAGCAGGCGTGTTTTCAGGGAACGCAACGCGCGATAGGGCAACACCAGGTGCGCCACGTTCTTCGCCACGCCGATCCAGTCCGGCAGGTTTGTCGCACGCAAATACTTCATCTGGAGCCGCAGCGTGGACCACACTTGTGTCCGGCGTCTGGTCGCGCTGATGCCGTGTTCATTGAGTTCGTAATACACGCCGAATTCGGGGAGATTTGCGCCATCGTGATGTTGCAGAAGACGCAGGATCAGATCGAGGTCCTCGGCCGCCCGGTATTGTGCGCGGTAATTGCCTGCGCCGATCACGGCGTCCACGCGCAGCATCAGCGACGGATGCGTGAAGCACGAACGCATCAGCATGACACGCCGGATATCGGCGGGTCCGGTCGGCGGCTGCAAGTCGAAGAGCGGCGCGCCTTCCATGTCGACCACGTGCGTCCACATGCCTAGTACGGCCGTTTGCGGATGCGTTTCCATATGTTCGCGCTGCTTTTCGAGCCTGTATGGCGTCGCGAGATCGCCCGCATCTATACGCGCCGCGTATCTGATGCCGCGCGCAGCCAGCGCATCCATGCCCGCCTGCAATGCCCGCTCGATACCGCCATTGCCCGGCATGCGCAGCACTTCGACCGTCATGTTAGCCACCGCAGGCGCGACGATGGGCGGCAGGCTGCCGTCATCGACAATCAGCACCCGCACCGGCGCGCGTTCGCAAAACGATGCGAGGGTACGCTCCACATCGTGCTGCGCATTGAACGCCGGAAGCAGCACGGCCACATCGTCGAGAAAAGGCGTGCTCATGTCTGCAGCCGGAAGCGGATGTAGTAAAGATTCACCAGTGCCGCCGCAAGATATCCCGCGGCGAGTCCGACCAGCGCGCCGTAGCTGCCCATGCGCGGAATCGCGATCAGGTTGACGATTGCCGCGACCACCAGCGCCAGCAGCCACTTCGCGAGCAATACGAACTTCGCCTGGTATTTGAGCACGACCAGATTACCAATCGCTTCTATACCTGCTGGCAGCGAGAGCCAGACGGCCCAACGGAAGATATCGATGGAAGCCGTGTACGCCGGCCCGAACACATGCGAAATGATGAACGCTGCAAGCAGATCGAGGATGATTGCGCCGCAGATCATCAGCACGGCGGTCATTGCGAAAAGTCGCATGATATTGCGCTTCAATTGCAAGGCATCGCTCACCTTGTAGACGAACGCCGGCGCGATGGTCTGCGCGAGCATCAGCGCGAGCGCGATCCAGTTTTCGTTCAGTTGCTGCGCGGCGGAGTACACACCAAGATCGGCGAAGGAGATATGGCGTTCCAGCATCAGCCGGTCGAGTTTCATGAACACCGACATGCAGATCAGCCCGAGCCAGAACACCGTGCCGGCGCTCGCGAAATGCTTGAAGAGCGACCGGTCGAGATGCCAGCCCAGCGTGCCGCCATTGCGGCGTATGTAATACAGCAGCAATACGCCGCCGATAGCCGCCGATTCCAGCGCCCAGAGCCAGCCGAAACGCGCCGGACTTGCGGCCGTGCGCACCAGCAGGAACACGAGGCCAGCCTTCAGGATGGCCGTGACCATGCTGGTCAGCAATTGCGGCTTGCTGTACGTCATGCTTTGCAGCCACGCGTTGATCACGCCCACGAACGGTTCGCGAAACAGCATGGTCACGGCGAGGCCGGCGAGCATCGCACCGACGAGCGGATCGGTGAACCCTGCCGCAATGCCGATCCACGTCAAGACGAGCGCCGCCGCCGAGATGCCGATGCGCAGCACAAACGCACTGCCGAGCACGGTGCCGATCTGCTTCGGATCGCGATGCACGATAGTCGGCACGAGGATTTCCGCGCCGCAGACCCACGTGATCGGCGCGATCACGAGCAGTAGCGTGTTCGCGTATTGCCATTTGCCGAATACATCGGGGCCGAAATAGCGCGCAAGCAACCCGCTGATGCCGATCGCCACGGCAATCTGCGTAAGCCGTTCAAGCCCCAGCCAGACGATGTTCGCGAGCGCGCGGGCGACGTCCGGGTTCGATATCCGTTTCAGCATGCGTGGCTGGCGCTCGCCGCTGGCGTGATGAAATTGTCAGGAACGGGCATGCGAATTGCTGACATCATCCGATGGTGCAGACCTTCGGGCACGCTGTCCGGCCAATCAGCGAGGCGATTGCCGTCGCCTTTGTTGTTCGTTATGAAAAAGCGTCGGAGCATTGGATTAGAATATTTGCGCAGGTTCGCATGACCTTGCAGACGCGGAACGTGTCCGGGCGGCCCGGGTTTCGAAAGATTGCGATTATAGGTGCGAACAGTGTGCGCAAACGCGTGGTCCGATACCGCCCGCTCGTGATATATAAGCGCGTTTGACGAACTCGACCGCGAACGGACAGGCGGCCAGGGCGCAGGTTGAACCGCCCGGGCCCATTTCTTTCGTTATTTTTCGCGCTCCGTCCGGGTATCGTTTCCGGGCCGGCAAAGAGTAGAAACACGCAAGTTTCAAGCAGGTCTGCATCACAGGGTCTTCGTGACCCGGGACGCTTCGGGATGCCCCGGAACCATTTCAATTATTAGTCAGGTAGCCATTCCATGAGCCAGTCACCGCAAGCATCAGTTACCCAGTCCATTTTCAAGGCTTACGACATTCGCGGGATCGTGGGCAAGACAGTCGATGCCGGCGTTGCACGCAACATCGGCCGCGCGTTCGGCAGTGAGATCCGCAAACTTGGCGGCGACTCGGTCGTCGTCGCGCGCGATGGCCGCTTGTCCGGCCCCGAACTCGTCGGCGCATTG
>NZ_CAXTGZ010000287.1:0-7421 GCF_964243625.1 uncultured Caballeronia sp. | reverse complement strand
TGCGCTTCGTGTTTTGCTTTGTACTTTGTGGCAGCCGTGCTGTGCTTTTCAGACGAAGGCGTGGCGCTCCGCCAAGCGAGCCAGGACCTGCGGCCATTCGTCGACGCGGAAGTCGTCGTGAACTTCTTCCAGCTCGATCAGCAGCTCGGCAATTTCAGGATCGTAGGCATTCACGTTGGATGCATACAGCGCCCGCAATAGCGATCCGTCTCTCGCGTTCCGGTAGTACGAGATACCAATGCCTTCAATGTCCGGCTGGTACACGTCGTCAGCAATCAGCGACCCGATAGCGCATTTGCGGCCGTCGCTGCTGCGAAGCCGGCACGAACCGTTGTCATCCTCCGACACGGCCCGCTGCGTGAGCAGATGCGCGCTCACGCGTTCGTAGATGTCTCTTGCCGTTAACATTGCGTTACTCGTTGTTCTAATTGATGCATTTCCTGGAACCTCGACGGAGCCAGGCAGTGTCCTTGAGCTCAAGCCGCTGACTTCAACCGTTCCGCCGACAGATTGAACTGGCGTGCAATCGATGCAAACCGCTCGCGCCATTCCCATTTGCCGAATACGTCGTGCACGTTCTGCAGGCAACTGAGCAATTCGACGGTAGTCGGGTCGTAGACATTGATATTCGAGCGCAACAACGCCCGCTTCAACGCTGTCACGCCGACATCCATATACGAAGGCACAGACTCGGGACCTTTGTCGATGTAGCGGATAGGCACGCCTTCCATCGCTGTCATGTAGTCTCGCGGCTTGATGAAGCTGCCTACTGGACAGCCGCCGCAGTATCCGCGATATGCGCCGCCGCCTCGCGGCAGCAAAGCTGCCTGACCCTGGCCAAACAAGTGGTGCACGGCGCTATCGAAGATTTCCTGATGCGTCAAAAAGTTGAGGTTTTTCATTCTGCTTTCCCCTGCACCGACATCGCGGCGCTTCGTGGGTGTCATCAAACAGCGTTATCAGTATCGGACGCGATTCGGGTCGTCTTAGCGCGGTGAGCCACACAATCCGCGTTTTTCGATTCGCCATTCGCTTTCCTGCAATACCGCCCGCCAGGACCAAGCACGCTTCGGCCAGCCTCACATCGCGACTGACGGCAAATAAGCCGTTCACGCGCTGCAAAACCAGTTCGCACTTAATTTATAGCGGTTCTTCCCGGTAAAAAATGGGTGCTGGCACTCAGTAGGTCGCAATTTTGACATGCTGCCCGGGTTTCTGCACGGCCGGTGGCCGGCCGACGCGGCTTTGTAGTAAAGGCTCCAGAGCGTTTTCTACCCGCCAAAAAGCATTGCCGTCGGGATTTTCCCTGAGGATGCCTTAAACAACGAAGTTTGTTGCGAAAACGCAATATCTGAGCTGCAAACCCGTGGCAATGAATTTCTTAAACTGATGGCTTTTTGGCGGATGGACGCTTTGCACCCGGTAGAGCGTAGTCCGAACGGCAGAAACAGGCGGCTTCGTGGTCGTTGACCATGCCGGTTGCTTGCATGAAGGCGTAGCACGTGGTCGATCCGACGAACGTACAACCGAATTTCCTCAGCGCGCGACTCAACGCGTCCGATATTTCCGTGCAGGCCGGCGCGTGCGAGTACGAAGCGCGCGGAGTGTCGACAGGCTTGCCGCCGACAAACGACCACACGAATGCCGCGAAGGAGCCGTGCTCAGCCTGAATTCGCTGTACCGCGCGAGCGTTGGCGACAGCGGATGCGATCTTCGCCCGGTTGCGGATGATGCGGGCGTCGAGCAGGAGTTTGGCTGCATCGTTTTCCGAGAAGGCGGCAACCCTGTCTATATTGAAGTTGTGAAACAGCGTCTTGTAGCCCTCGCGCTTGTTAAGAATCGTTGACCAGGACAAGCCGGCCTGAGCGCCCTCGAGCACGAGCATTTCGAAGAGATGACGATCGTCGTGCGAGGGGACGCCCCATTCCGTGTCGTGATATTGGGCGAGGGCCGGCGTGCTCACCCAGCCGCAGCGGTGCGGCTCGGGAGTTTCGTTGGGCTGGGCTGATCTCTTAGGTTTTGTCATGGCTGATTCAGGGGATGCATGGTGAACGTTCGATCAGCATAGGCGGAAGGCTTTGCGCGGAACAGTCGGCCGAATGGCATGGTCGGTGATGCGGTCTTGCGTTCAAGTGGTATCCCATTCGGCTGAGTGGCGGTGCCGGCGCCGGGCCGTTAAGCTTCCGGCATGACTAATTCAAACCACTCATACTCTTATCTGATCGGCGTCGATGGCGGCGGCAGCGGCACGCGTGTTGTCCTGGCCGACGCAAACGGCGTTGAACTCGCTCGTGCGTCGGGTGGACCTTCAGGGCTTGGACTTGGCGTCGAGCGCGCCTGGAAAGCGATCGACTCAACGATCTCACGCGCGTTCGGTTCGGCGGGCTTGCCGTTCGAATGGCAAGCCTGTGCGCTCGGCTGCGGCCTGGCCGGCGTGAACCACGCTGGCTGGCTCGCCCAGTTTCATGAAAGTGCGCCGGATGGATGCGCACTTGTTGTCGAAAGTGACGCATTGACTACGCTCCTGGGCGCTCACGGCGGCGAGCCTGGCGTGATCGTGGCGCTGGGTACGGGCAGCATCGCGGCATCGCTTGATACGCAGGGTCAAGTCGCGATTGCGGGCGGCTATGGGTTTCCGAGCGGCGATGAAGCGAGCGGCGCATGGCTCGGCATGCGCGCGGCGGTGCATTTGCAGCGCGTCCTGGATGGGCGCGCGCCGGCAGACGACTGGTCCCATGCGCTGCTTGAATGCACCAATGTCGCCGATCGCGATGGTCTGGTGGTGTGGCTGAGCGCTGCCAACCAGACCGCCTATGCCACGCTCGCACCCACGATCTTCCAGCATCGAAATCATCCGTTCGCCGAGCGGCTGCTTCAGGAGGCGGGTCGCGAGATCGAGACGATGGTGGCGGCGCTCGACCCCGACAAGGTAATGCCGGTGGCATTGTGCGGCGGTCTTGCGAGCCCGCTCGAACCGTTTGTGCCGGAGACGCTTCGCGCCCGCTTGCGAGTACCGCTTGCGGACTCAGCAGCGGGCGCGCTGCAACTGGCTCACCGCGCAGCGGCGGGGGAAGGGCGGGCAGCGCGCTAGAATGACAGAGTCCTAACGGCTAAAAGGAAGCGCCTTCCCATGTATTCGATCATCGCAACCGATCTCGACGGCACCTTGCTCAACAGCGACCATCAGGTCGACCCGTTCACTGTCGAAACGGTCCGCGAACTTGAAGCGCAAGGGGTGCGTTTCATTATCGCCACGGGGCGGCATTACCGGGACGTGGTGGGGATTCGAATGGTGCTGGGTATCGAAGCGTATCTCATCACGTCGAACGGCGCCCGCATCCACGCGCCCGACAACGAGCGCATTTACGCGCGTGACATTGCGCCTTCAGCCGTGCGCCGGCTCGTCCAGCCGGATCTGGCGGGCAGCGAGCGTGTGATCGTGAACCTGTTCGCCGACGACGCCTGGCTGATCGACCGGCATGCGCCGACCTTGCTCGAATTTCACCAGGATTCGGGATTCAACTATGACGTCATGGATCTGCGCCAGCACGACGGCGAGAACATTGCGAAGGTGCTTTATATTGGCGATCCGGAAGATTTGAAGGTGACCGCGGCGAATCTCGAACGTGAATTCGGCGATTCCATCTACGTGACCTTTTCAATGCCGGATTGCCTGGAAGTGATGACGTCGGATGTATCCAAGGGAAGGGCATTGCGGTTCGTGCTGGACCGGCTCGATACCGATACCGCGCATTGCGTGGCGTTCGGCGACAACATGAACGATATCGACTTGCTTGAAACCGCCGGACGTCCATTCATGATGAAAAACGCGAATCCTGATCTGGTCAAGCGCCTGCCGAATATTCCGAGAACTGGCAATAACTTCGAGGCAGGGGTCGCACATCAGCTGCGCAGTTTGTTCGGCATGAGCGACAAAATCGCCGCTGGCGAGTAACGCGATCAAACGCGAACAATAAAAAAAGGAGCGCCCATACGGCCGCTCCTTTTTTTAGATCTGGCGAAACGCCGGATCTTTATCCACGATGATTCCATCCGCCGCGATTATCGCCGCCATAATTCCCGCCGCGATGGTCCCAGCCGGTACGATCCCAACGGCCCCGGTCCGGTCCGCCCCAGCGCGGTTCATCGTGACGACGCCAGGCGGGCGGCGCCGCACGATAATAGGGTGCGGGTTGTACATAAACCGCCGCGGGACTTGTATAAACCGGTGCGCCAAGCGACAAGCCGATATTCAGATCTGTATGTGCCTGCGCGGCTCCTGCTGCACCTAACGCGAGACCAGCGGCAACCAGCAGATGCGTAACGATGCGTGTCATGGTGTTCTCCTTTGTGGGCGACGCGTGTCGCATGAATCTAATGTACGCATCCGTCGTCTTACGAGTATCGACGAGTTGTTACCGGGTGAAAGTGTTGCGAAAGGGAGTCTGCGGGATTAAAGCGTGGCTGGCATGGGTGCAAAACCCATGGTGGTAAAAGCTTTGCGGTTGATGGAACGGCGTGTGGCTCTGACGGCCGGCATTTCCAGTTCGAAAAGCAGTAAACGCACATTACATTTGTCGCAGCCGGTTCATATTGCCTGGCTGGTTTAAACGGTTGAAACCGCGAACTCAATAAAAAAACGGGCGCCGGGCGCCCGTTTTTCCTCAATCGACTTGCTGTGAATCAGGCCGATGCAAGCGCCCGTTTCTTCGCGCCGGTCAGCAGCGGATAAACCACACCCGCGATGATCGCGCCGATGATCGGTGCAACCCAGAACAGCCACAGTTGTTCCACTGCCGCGCCGCCGACGAACAATGCCGGGCCGGTCGAGCGAGCCGGGTTCACAGACGTGTTGGTCACCGGGATCGAGATCAGGTGGATCAGCGTCAGGCACAGCCCGATTGCGATCGGTGCAAAACCGGCGGGCGCACGGCTGTCGGTTGCGCCAAGGATGACGAACAGGAAGAAGAACGTCATGACCACTTCGCAGACGAGCGCGGCCATCATCGAGTAATGACCAGGCGATTGGTCGCCAAAGCCATTGGTCGCGAAACCGCCGAGTTCAAAGGTCGGCGAACCGCTTGCGATCACATACAGCACGTACGCGCCGAGAATGCCGCCAATCACTTGCGCGACAATGTACGGAGCCAGATCGCGAACCGGAAAGCGGCCGGCGACGGTCAAGCCAACGCTTACGGCCGGGTTAAGGTGGCAACCGGAGATGTGGCCGATGGCATAAGCCATGGTGAGCACGGTCAGGCCAAACGCGAGCGAGACGCCCGCAAAGCCAATACCAAGTTGAGGAAATCCAGCGGCAAGTACGGCGCTTCCGCAGCCGCCCAGCACGAGCCAGAACGTACCAAACATTTCTGCGCCGAGGCGCTGTCCCAATCGCATGATTCGAAGTCCTAAAAATATATAAAAAACTGAAACGTTTCCGCTGCGTGTGATCGCGATTACATTGACGACCAAATACAGCGGGTAGGCAGTGTAATCCGAGTATCGGCAGTAGTTGTCAACAATTGTCAAATCAGCCAGAACTAAGGCAAGTCCTATTAAGATTGGCCTATAGTTTCAAGAATCTTCTTAAGTTGTTTGGGACTTTCTGCAATTGCGTTGGCAACCGTTGCATCTTTTATTCGATATCGTTAGGCTTCTCAATAATCGCTGCCTATTGAAAAGGGATTGGAAATGTCGCAATACATTGAGCTGAAGGCGCAAATAGCCAAACTTCAGGAGCAGGCCGAAGAAGCGCGCCGCACGGAACTGGAAGCTGTACTCGTGGATATACGGCGGAAGATCGTTGAGTATGGGCTTACCGCACAGGATTTGGGGCTGACGGTTGTACGCCGCGGGCGCCCGCCGAAGAAAGAACCATTGCCACCGGTCTACCAGGATCCCAAGTCAGGTAATACGTGGAGTGGCCGTGGCAAACCGCCGAAGTGGATCGTGGGTAAAAGCCGGGAGCGTTTCTTGATTAATCAGGAGCATTCCTGACAACGCCGTGCATCGGGACAAACTGCGAAAAAGGCCCCGCTGGCGTCTCTGGATACAAAAAAATCCACCCTGTTGCGGGTGGATTTTTTTGCGCTGCAATAACGCGATTTATTCCAGCTAAGTAAATCAAAAACTCTCCGATGTCGAATCTTTATGGATCGCAACATCGGATTAATTGGCGTTCCTCGATCAGCCTACTGCAACCTGGCGCAGCATCGGGCGCTTTGCCGCCTGAAGCAGGGCCGTATAGCTGTCTACATAATTCTGCGCCATCGTGCTTGCACAGAAACGGCGTTCGAACTGCGCGCGGATTTCCGTGCGCGACAGTTCATCGAGTCGCTGAAGTGCGCCAACTGCGCCCTGCACGTCTTCGCAGATAAAGCCCGTCACGCCGTGATCGATGACTTCCGGGACCGAACCGCGATTGAATGCGATTACCGGCGTACCGCACGCCATGGCTTCGATCATCACAAGACCAAACGGCTCCGACCAGTCGATCGGGAACAGCAGCGCCTTGGCGCCCGAGAGGAACTCCGGCTTTTGCTGCTCGTTGATCTCGCCGACGAATTCTACATTTGCGCTGGAAAGCAACGGCTCGATCGTGCTCTTGAAATACTCCTGATCAACCTTGTCAACCTTTGCGGCGATCTTCAGCGGAAGACCGGTTTGCGCTGCGATCTGAATTGCCAGATCGGCGCGCTTTTCCGGGCAGATACGGCCGAGAAAGGCGAGGTATTCCGGCTTCTTGTGCTTTTGCGGCGTCAGGAGATCCTGCGGCAGCCCGTGGTAAATCGTGTTTAGCCACGCGGCTTGCGGCAGCGGCTGGCGCTGCGAATCCGAGATCGAGATGACCGGCGCTTCTGGAAATGCATCGAAAACCGGCTGCAATTCGGGCAGGTCAAGACGGCCATGCAGCGTAGTCACGAACGGCGTATCCATCTGCGAGAACGTCGAAAACGGCATGTAGTCGAGGTGGAAGTGGAGCACGTCGAACTCATGCGCGCGGCGGCGAACCTTCTCCAGCAGCAGCGCGTGGGGCGCGTTCCAGTCACGGATGGTCGGGTCGAGGCGCAGCGCACGCGGCCATGCGGCGTCGAGCGTCGCCTTGGTTTCCGAATCGCCGCTTGCAAAGAGCGTCACGTCGTGACCGAGATCAACCAGGGCGTCGCTCAAATACGAGACAACGCGCTCGGTGCCGCCGTAGAACTTCGGAGGAACTGCTTCGTGCAAGGGTGCAATTTGTGCGATACGCATAACGTGACTCTCCTGTTCGTTGCGGCTTCGACGCACAGTCTCCGAAACGAAAACCGGTGAAGCCTTGCGGACGGGCCAGCGTCAATGCTGCCGCCCCCTGAAAGATAGGACCCGGATGAATCGGGTTATCCCTTACGACCCATTATCAAGATGACTGCGGTTATCGCCGA
>NZ_CAXTGZ010000286.1:0-7428 GCF_964243625.1 uncultured Caballeronia sp. | reverse complement strand
TCGAAGGGCTTCGGTGCTCGAACGATCGACCATCCACTACCGCCGGCGCTCTGCACGAACCGCTGGCTGAAAATTTCATGATGCGTTAGCAGCGCATCGAAGGCGCGGGCGAAAGCATCGAGATCAAACGGCGTTTGCGTATCGAACTCGACCGACTGGTTCCAGTGCCCGCGTTGCGGCATGTCCAGCGTAAAAAAGCGCAGTTGCGCGGGCGTCAGGACAGCAGTCGACGCACGCACCGGCGCGCTCGCCATCGGCGCTGCCGCTGTATCGACTGACGTAGCGACTGTGGCCAGTTGCGCGATAGTTGGACCATCGAAGAGTTGCTTCGGCGTGAAACGCACGCCGCGTTTGCGCGACCGGGCAATGATCTGAAGCACGAGAATCGAGTCGCCGCCAAGTTCGAAGAAATTGTCGGCGCGTCCAACCCGCTCCGCCTTCAATACGTCTTTCCAGACGGCAGCGAGCGTTTCTTCCCTCGGTCCGCGAGGTGCGTCGCCGTCACTTTCAGCGCTTACGGGTGTGGCTGCGGCTTCGCGCAGCGCGGCGCGATCAACCTTGCCGTTGGGCGTTACTGGAAGCGCGTCCATCACCACAAGCACGGCGGGCACCATGTATTCGGGCACGCTTGGCGCGAGCGCTTCGCGCAACGCCGATTCCGTATGAACGCTGTTTTTATGCAATGTGACGAACGATGCAAGGCGCAAGCGCCCTTCGTGTTCGACCGCAAGCGTCTCTGCTTGCGAGACACCGTCGATGCATCGCAGCGTCGCGCTCACCTCACCCGGCTCAACCCGGTAGCCGCGGATCTTCACTTGATCGTCGAGGCGCCCGAGGAAATCCAGTTGACCATCGGCACGTAAGCGAACGCGGTCGCCCGTTCTGTAAAGGCGCTCGCCCGACGCCTCTGGATGGGGAACAAACCTTTCAGCGGTGGCAGCCGCGCGTCCCAGATATCCCCGCGCGACGCCCGGACCACCCAGATACAGCTCTCCGATCGCACCGGCCGGCACGCACGACCTGAATGCGTCGAGCACGCATGCATACGCGTTCGGCAAGGGCCGGCCGATGGGCACCGATTGCCCTCGTGAATGTGCTTGCGTCAAGACCGACGTATCGCAAGCGAGCGAACCCACCGTCGTTTCAGTCGGACCATAGTGATTGATCACGCGGCAACCGGGCTTGAGCGCGGCGATCCGGTCGACCAACGCCCACGGCAAGATCTCGCCGCCTGTTATCAACGCGTGCAATGGCAACACGTCCTCCGGACGCTGCGCATCGAGTAACGCATGAAGATGACTCGGCACGATCTTCAGCACGCCGACGTTTCGGGTGCGCATTTCCTGGGAGAAACGGTCCGGGTCGAACGCGCATGACGCGGGCAGCAAGTGCAGCGTGCGGCCGGAGCACAGCGCGCCGAACAACGTCGTATGTCCGAGATCGGCTGCGACAGTGGAAACCATCGCCATGGATGCGCCGGGCGCGAAGTCGAGTTCGTCAAGCATCCCCTGCACGTAGTCCGCGAGCGCGCCATGCGAGACCACGACACCCTTCGGCGTGCCTGTAGAGCCCGACGTGAAGATCAGGTACGCGGCCTGGTGCGGCACCGGCGAAACACGACGGGCGGCCGCGTTGGAAAGCGAGACATCCTGCTCGATGGCATCGATATCCAGTACCGTCGCGTTGGCAATGCTTCGCGGTCCCTTCGAAACGAGCGCCAGGCGCGCCCCGCAAGCTTCGGCGGCATCGGCGAGGCGTTTTGATGGCATCGCGGGATCAAGCAGGACCGCGTAAGCGCCGGATTTCAGCACGCCCAACAAGGCCACGACAAAGCGCACCGAGCGCTCGATGCACACCACGACCGGCTGCTCGATGGCTGCACCGCGTTGTTGCAACGCGAACGCAACGCGGTCCGATGCATCGTCGAGTTCGGCGCATGTCAGTTGAGTCGTTTCGTCGGCGACCGCCACGCAGTGGGGCGTTGAAACCGCATGAGCGGCGATGAGCGACAGAACGTCCTTGCCCTCGATAGCCAACATGCGCCGCATTCGCACATCGGAAGTACCGGCGCAATCGAGCAGCGCAACGGCAAGCTTCGGATCACGCACGGCATCCGTCACAAGAGCCGCGAAGCTCGCAAGCCAAGCTTCTGCCGTGGCGGGATCGATGCAATCCAGTGCATAGGCAGACACCAGTTCGATGCCGCGCGAATCGACCGTGAAGTCGAGCGCGAAATCGAAGCGCGCTGCGAGGTCAGGACCGGGCGTTGCAATGGCGGACACGCCGGGCAATGCGGCTTTGATCTCCGTATCGAACTGCTGGGCGAACTTCACGCGCAGCCATTCTTCGCCGCGACGCACAGGCGGTTTTACAGCGTCCAGAACCTGATCGAAGGGCACGTCCTGATGAGCGAACGCAGCAAGCGAAGCCGCTCGAACGGAGTCGAGCAACACCTCGAACGACGCGATCGGCTGAACCTTCGTACGCAACGCGAGCGTATTCAAAAACAACCCGATCAAAGGCGCGGTTTCCGCGCGCTGGCGATCCGCAACCGGCACCGCGACAACCAGATCCGTTGCGCCCGTCAGCCGATAAAGCCAGGCATCGAACGCAGCGAGCAGCACCGCAAACGGCGACGCATGTACGCGCTGCGCAAGTTCGTGCACAGCCATTGACGTGCGTGCACCCAGCCGCAACGACACCCGCCCTCCGCGATGATCACGTTCCGCAGGACGGGTGCGATCGCAAGGCAGCGCAAGCGGCTCGGGCGCGGTATCGAGTTCCTTGCGCCAGAACTCGATCTGGCGCGCGCCCTCTGCGCCTTCGACTACCTCCCGTTGCCACTGCGCGTAGTCCGCGTACTGGATCGGCAACATTGGTAAGGCGGGATCGCGACCTTCGACGAACGCCGTGTAAGCGGCCGCGAGTTCATCGAATGCACAGCGTGAACTCCAGCCATCGCTGACTGAGTGATGCACCGCGAGCATCAGCCGGTGTGAATCGTTTGCGAACGCCACTAATTCTGCGCGCAGCAACGGGCCTTCGGAAAGATCAAAAGGTTTTGCCGCGTGATCCTGCGCGAGAAGGTCTGCTTGCTCGTCTTGCAGGGCGTCGTTCAGATGACGCAGATCCACGTGGCCGATGCGCACCGGCAACGTCGCATGGATACGCTGCATGACGACGCCATCATCGTTCTCGACAAGAGTCGTACGCCACACATCGTGGCGCTCCATGACGTGATCCAGCGCGCGTTGCAGCGCCTCGGAATCCAGGGCGCCACGAAGCGCCCAATGTCCCGCGATGTGATAAGCCGATCCCGCATCTTGCGTCTGCGCAAGCACCCAGAAACGTTGCTGCGCGAACGACGCTGGCCGATCAACAAAACTCGCATTGGCCGGCATCGATGGCATGCGTTTCAATGCAACGTGAACCAGGCCGGATTCACGCTCGCTGCTGTCGATCAACGCCGCAAGTGCATCGAGCTGGGGGTCATCGAATAGCGTATCGAGCCGCAGATTGACGTTATGTTCGCTGCGGATCGCGGCTTGCAATTGCATTGCCGCAAGTGAATCACCGCCGCGGTTGAAGAAGCGATCCGTGCGGCCAAAAGGCAACGGGTCGCTCAAAATGCGCTGCCAGCATGCTGCTAGCCACCGTTCGGTATCGGTTTGCGGTGCTTGGTTCGAATCGGTCTTGAACACCAGCGCCGTTACCGCGTGCCTCAAAGCCTCGCGATCAAGCTTGCCGTTGAGCGTGTATGGAAGATTGTCGAGGCGTGTGTATCGATGCGGCTGCCAGGCATCCGGCAAGCGTTGCTCCAGATATGCCTTGATCGTTGCATCGTCCAGCGCATCTGCCGTCACAATGCAAGCTGTCAGCACGGTGCGGCCATTGGTTGAATCGGTGAGCACGGCTGCATCGCGGACCAGCGGATGCGCCCGCAAACACGCGGCGATTTCGCCCGGCTCGACGCGAACGCCGCGCACCTGCACCTGATCATCGATACGGCCAAGATAGTCGTATGCGCCATCCGCCCGTTGACGCGCACGATCACCCGTTCGATAAATCCGCGCACCCGGCTCGCCGGATGCATCGGGAATAAAACGTTCAGCGGTAAGCGCCGCACGGCCGTGATAACCGCGTGCAATACACGCGCCGCCGAGCAGCAATTCGCCCACATCCCCCGCTTCCTGCGCACCGTCGATACCTACCACGCGCGGCCCGATAGCCCATCCGATCGGCAACGACGCATAAGCATCATCGCCTGCGAGATCCGGCGTGACATCGGGCGCGACGGGCCATAACATTGGCGAGATGATGGCTTCGGTCGGCCCGTATCCGTTCACGAGCCGCACCGCCGGGAACACACGCCGAACCGTTTCGAAGGCATCCTTTGACAGCGCCTCACCGCCAAACGCAAGCACACGCAAAGACGCGGGCACGCCGGATCGTTCGGCAAGCGCAGCAAATTCACGCAGATAAGCCGGCGGGAAAGCCGCGATATTCACCTGTTCGCGATTGATCATCGCAAGCGCGGCCTCAGGTGCGAACGGCAGCGGATCTGTAATCACGATGCTCGCACCCGCGGCAAGCGGAGCGAGCCAGCATTCATGCGCGGCATCGAAATTGACCGATGCAAAATGCAGCAAGCGATCATCCGCCTGAATAGGCAGGGCTGCCGTCAACGCGTCGCAGTGCGCGGCAAGCGGCCCATGCTCGACCACGACCGCCTTCGGCGTTCCCGTGGAGCCGGATGTATAAATCATGTATGCAGCGGCGCGTGGATGGACGAATATTTCATCGTTATCCTCACCAACCTCTACGCTTAACGACTCCCTCACGTTCGATACCGTCAAACAGTGCGCGAACCGCTGACGCATCATTTCATCCGCCGCAACGTCAACGATCCCATGCGACAAACCCGCATCGCTCACGATCCAGTCGAGTCGGGCCGCCGGATGATGAGGATCGAGCGGAACGAACGCGCCATCCGCTTTCAGCACGGCCAGCAGCGCCACGAACAACTCACACGAACGCTCGACACACACACCGACGCGCACCTCCGTCCCGACACCCGCCGCGCGCAACCGCGACGCCAGATGTTCCGCGCGCCGGTCCAGCTCGCCACGCGAAAGCCGCGTCTCCACTGGCGAAAACGATGTCAGCGCCGGCGCATCAGGGGCAAGGCGCGCCAACGCGCTGATACGCAGATGCAGCGCGGTCGGGAAACGGGTCGTGTGCGTCGTCATGGGCGTGAAGTCCTCTGAGCCTGGCCGTTTCGGCCCGCTCAATGGCCACAGGAATTGCGGCTTCATTGGGATGACGATTTGCGCACAAGAATATTTACCTTTATTTTCGGGGCCGAATACCGGGCTTCACGCGAAAGGCTTGAAACAGATACGCGCGACTAAATATTTCCCCCGCTCAAACGTCAATGAGGCAAGAGGCGCATTCCGCGCCACCGTGCTTCTCTCACTCGCCAAACGTAATGACCCCAGCCACCGAGCGTTACGACGCCACCTCGAACGAGAGCGCGCCACCCAAGCCCGCCTCGCGCCTGATCCTGACGCTGCTCAAGCGTTCACGCGGCGCGTTCACGCTCGCCATCGCCGCGTGCGTGCTGAATGGCGTTGCAAGCGTGACGCTGGTTGCAACGCTGAACCGCGCGCTGTCGCAGCCTTCATCGGCGGATAGCACGCTTGCATGGCGGTTCGCGTTGTGCGCGGTGGTCGCGCTCGCCACGCGGATCGTGTCGGGCGTCCTGTTTGCGCGGCTGTCGCAGGACACGATGGCGCAATTGCGCGAACGCGTGGCCAAGCGCGTCGCGACCGCCGAGTTGCGCGATGTAGAACGTATTGGCGCGGCGCCCGTGCAATCGGTCCTGACCGATGACGCCACCAACGTCTCCATGCTGTTCTTCGCCTTGCCCAACATCGTGATGCACGGTTCCATCGTGTGCGGGTGTCTCGCTTATCTCGCGTGGCTGTCGTTGCCGGTGTGCCTGCTTGCGTTGACCGCCATCGTGGTCGGTTCATTCGGTTATTACACCGGGGACAAACGCGCGATCGCCTCGCTCGAAGCGGCCGGCAAGTCGCAAGACAAGTTGTTCGGCTATCTCGGCGCGCTGTTTACCGGTGCGAAGGAGCTGAAGTTGCATCAGGCGCGCGCAACCCAATTCGTCGATGGACAATTGGGTCTGGCGATTGGCGAAGTGCGCGATCATCGGCGGCGGGCGTTCAGTGCCTATGCCGTTGGCGTGGGCTGGATCATCTTCGTGTTCTATGTGTTCCTGGGCGCTGCCGCTTTCTGGCCGTCGTTGGGCGTCCGTGCTGATACCCCGTCCGCAGCCGGTTACGTCATCGTGTTCCTCTTCATGCTGGTGCCTCTCGATGGCCTGCTCAACAACCTGCCGACCGTGAACGCGGCGCGCGTGTCGCTCGACCGGATCGAAAAGGTGATGGCGGAATTCGGCGGACTGTCCACGCCGGACGTTCAGACGCCGCCGTCATCGAGCGCTTCTCAAGCGTCGTTCAAGACACTGACCCTGCGTGGTGTCACGCATTCGTACTTCCACGAACGAGACGAACGCATGTTCCGCATCGGACCCGTGGACCTGACGTTCAGGCCTGGGGAGCTTGTGTTTATCGTGGGCGGGAATGGCAGCGGCAAGACCACGCTCGCGAAGGTGCTGACAGGTCTTTATGAGCCGGAGGGCGGCGTTATCGAAGTCGATGGCAAGCCGGTGGGGTCGCTCGAACGCCCCGCTTATCGCGAGCGTTTCACGGCGGTCTTCAATGACTTCCATCTGTTCGATGCTCTGCTTGGCATCGTCGATCCGAACGATCCTTCCCGTGCCCAGGCCGATGCCCGCGCGAACGCACTCATCGGCAAGCTGGCGCTGGATCACAAGGTGCAAGTGGTGGACGGCGCATTCTCCACGCGCGCGCTTTCCACAGGGCAACGCAAGCGCCTTGCGCTGGTGATCGCATATCTTGAGGACCGGCCGTTCTATCTCTTCGATGAATGGGCCGCCGACCAGGACCCTGCATTCAAGGCCGTGTTCTACGAGCAATTGCTGCCCGAACTGCGTCTCGCGGGGAAGACGGTGGTCGTCATCACGCACGACGACCGCTATTTCCCGCTTGCCGACCGCGTGTTGAAACTCGACAACGGCAGTATCGTCAGCGAGACGTACGGACCAGAGCCTGCCCTCGCGAACGGATGAAGATAAGGGGCTGGCGGACAGGTCTGCACGCCAGTGCTCAAAACACCGTACCGTTGATTGCGAGACCTGCGGGCCGCGCCTCGAACCTGTACTGAAGGTGCGTCGTATAGTGCGCATCGATCTCGCGCACCAGGCGGTCGATCTCGTGCGTGAGGGCATCGAACCGTTCCACCTTCAACAAGTACCCCGCCTTCATCAAACCT